>CAMWUD010000009.1 GCA_947177365.1 uncultured Porphyromonadaceae bacterium
GCAGACTCTCATAAGTCCGGCCTATGGTATGGGCCCGGTTGTAGGCCGGAGTGAATACAGTCAAAATCTTAGTATCCATTGAGAATATTCATAATCCATCGGAATGCGACTTGGGCGAGCATTATATATGCAGTAATCTGCCCCTGACGTTTTCCCCATACGTTCAGTTTCAGGCAGGGATAGGCCAGTACGATTGCGTACATAAACCACGACAGATAGGCGAAACGGTTTGAATAGTTCGCCCTGATTACCATCACCCAGAATGCGTTCGACAGTGTATATGTGTTAAGCAGAATCATGTATGCGGTATCCTTGATACCCTTCTTTACAATCACGTAATATCCCAATATGATAGGCATGGCGCTGTAGAGAATGAAGTCCCAACGGAATCCGATTGTCGCCTGCCGGTTCATTTCATATTGCACCGCATAACGAGCCATGCGGTCATCGAAGCTAAGGCCGACAAAGAGTGATGTGATAAAACTTCCGGCTACAAGACTTATCACGATTGATAACACCCAGAAAATATAAACTGTCTTGAAATTCTTGATCCAATAAGCCGACAGAAAAAGCATGGCGCATGGAAGTATCACAGACCGATGTATACTGAATGCAAGATACGAAAGAACGGCTGCAATAAGAATGTTTCTCTTTCCGGGTACTGCAATATATGTCATTGCCACCAGAACAATACTGCATGCCAGGCCGTTACGAATACCGTTCACTCCATAGGTATAAAATGAGAATGCAGCTAAATTAAAAAATATAGCTATCCATATATTATTCGGGAACAGTCGTTTACAAGCCCATAATGTACAGCCGAAATAGCCAAGAGAAACTATGGTAAAGAAAAACTGTACATCCACAAATGATGAACACAATCTCATAATAACCAACCACAGCCACTCAAACTGTTCGCTTGGAGTACCGGGTGGATTATCCATAAGTAGATTATACTGATGTGCATATAGAGCAGTATCACCAAATTCAGTTGCTATAGGACGCATGCCAATCCAGACTGCGAGCACCAGTATAAGAAGCAATGGATATAGAATCGATGATTTACTACTGTCGAGCTGACGGTAGCTTTTGCCCATAATGCTGGCGCTTGTGGCAAAGGTCAGAATTATAACCAAATACAGAAATATCGGCAGGTATAATAGTGGATTCATTTCCTCGACAGCTTCCGTAATTTAACAAACACTCCCGTACCGAATACTCTGTGAGCAAAGCGGGAAAGATTCTGACGCCACGGACTTACATTCAGCCATGTTTTTGTAAACCAGTGGATTGTGCGTGTATTGGCGGTCTTATTCAGGCGTCCGGTGGCATCATCGAAGGGATTGAACCAGTCGGACGGATAAATATAATTGTCCGCCACACATTGTATTCCCGGCTCATCCTTCATGCCGGCCTTTATAAGCTCGCGTGTGGTGATGTTCACCACGGCATCGGTGGTATTGAAACTACCGTCAGGCAATATGAAATTGAGCTTGTGATAGTAATCCAGAATGGTCTTGTACAAGCTCATATTCGGTTCTGCGCCCATACCCAAACCGGCAGCGACAGCGCCATAAGGACGTGCCGTACACGGATTCACCTCAAAGCCCAAGAAAGCGCCACGCTCAATTATATCGTCCATCGGACGAATCACCTCCACATCTGTGTCGAAATAGAGACCGCCATGCTCATAGAGAATTTTAAACCTTGCATAATCGCTTACGAAAGCATATTTCTTAGCCTCATATGCCTGCCGGGTGTATGGTATGCAGTTGACATCGAAATTGTCTTCGTTCCATTCTATGATTTCATAGTCCGAAAAAAATTTCTTCCACGATGCTATGCACTTCAGCGCGGATTCGGGCAACGGATTGCGTCCAAACCAGCAGTAATGTATCTTTTTGGGTATCATTTTATTAGTTTATAAATCTTCTCCACCTCCGACTCATTGCCGAAGTCGTGGTTGAGGCAATATTCAGCTAATGATTTCTGTTTTTCCACATCACGAATCAGTTCTGCAAGACCGGCGGCGCAACCCTCGTTGTCGAGCGGTACTATCACACCGTCAACACCGTGCCGAATCTGCGACGGAGCGGTAGGATAAGCCGTCACAGCCACAGGCTTGCCAAGCATCTGAGCCTCGCGCACCGTCACCGACTTTCCTTCGTAGCGCGACGGCTGCACATAAATGTCGCAGGCCTTGATATACGGATACGGATTGGTTTTCTTGCCAAGCATCACCACATGCTCCTCCATGCCCGCCTCGGCGATTTTCTGACGGATAAGCGTATCATCGCCATAGCCGATTATGTACCATTTCAAATCCCTGATACCGGATTCAACCATCCGGCGGGCGATGTCCGGCAGATTGTCATAATTCTTAGCGTTGCAGTAGCGGCCGATGGAGAGCAGATTTACTCCGCCTGTGAATTCTGCAGAGGCATCAAATTCTTTCGCACGGCTACGGACAAACTTCGGAGAGAGTATATTCTCTATCTCCACTATCTTGGGAGCGAGTGCAGAGAAAGTATTCACAAACGAGCGTGTTACTTCCGGAGAAATCGAAGCGATATGGTCGTAGGCGTTCCAGACGGGTAGTTCGAGCGCGGCATTGAAATGCACCGTGGTATAGTCGGTGTGAATCCATGCCAGGCGCTTTTTCGCCCTCACCTTGTCACGACCTATATTGTGGGGAGTCAGAAAACTGATGCAGAGGTCGTATTCGGTATCGGGATTGATTTTCGGCAGAAGCGGAGTGACGCAATTTCCGATATACTGCATAATAGAACCGTCATCGCCCTTAACATCTATGCTTTTTCGATATTGCTTATGCTGAAATTTCGCAAGCATCCGTGCGGCTATCAGGCCGATTCTGCCATTGCGCAAAGCCTCCGACATCGGAGCCTCAATAAGCGAATACGTCTTGTTCTCCGGAAGCAGATTCACCCAGTCCGGGATAAACTTCATCAGCGGCCCGCGGTGGCTGTATATAAACAAATCAACATCCACCAACTTTGGATCCAACGCACCCAACAGTCCAATCAAAGCAGTCTCCGCACCACCGAGTTCGAGGTAGTGCATCAGGATTATTATTCGCTTTTTAATCATTGGTACAACATTCAGCTTCGACAGTAACACTACTGATGTTCATAATCTTATATTCACTATCAAGTATAATTTTCACTCTTAGATTATCATCCTCATATGTTGGGTTGGAAAAATCTACCGGTAGTGGTGCGACAGACTTCCAGCCTATTTTACGCCTTATCACAAAGTCATAGGGATTGGATTTATTCTGTATGGCCAACCAATATCCATCAGAATCCGGATAATTGCCGTTTCGGCAGTGTCTTAAACATGATGATGAGCGATATCAGTTCAACTCCGAACATTGCCCTGTTCGAGGGAAATCCGATTCTAATTATCCAATAACCGATAAAGTTTTTTTAACTGAACATTCTCATCAAAATCGCCAATACGTTCCTTCGACTTATTGGAATAAAGCAGGAACTGTCCCTCTGTCATTATTGATTTTATACCCTCAGCCAACGAGAAAGCGTCATTTTTGGTGAGTATGCCATACTCACCGTTTTTGAGAATTTCTGTTGGCCCGACACTTTTTGAGGCCACTACCGGTTTGCCCAACGACATTGCTTCGAGTATGGCGATGTTAAAGCCCTCCTGCCGGGAAGGGCAGACGAACACATCGGCACTTTTGACATAAGGATACGGATTCGACTTCCGACCGACAAGACTCACATTCCCGGTCAAATGATATTCATCTATCATTTCGGCAAGTCTGCCACGCTGAGAGCCATCGCCGACAATAGTCAGCTGTATATCAAGACATTCTTTATTGAGCAGCAGATTCATGGCCTCAATCAGAATATCAAAGCCTTTTACTTCCTCAAGTCTTCCGACCCCGACAAGATTCAAATCAGCTCTCCGCAGTTCCGGAATCTGTTCATCAGCTTTGGAGTCAATCTGCGGGTCAAGAATATTATATACCGTCGTAACATTCTTACAATGGAACTTATTTCGCATTCCCTCCGATACAGACTCTGTAACGCCAACAACTTGGTCATAACGAGAATAAGCATCAATCTCCTCTTCAAGAGTCTTGAAGACTCCGGTTCTTAAAGGCCAGTCATTATCAACCATATCGGTATGAACCCAGGCAATTTTGCGACACTTTACAGATGAAGCACCTACCCATTTTGTAAGATAACCTTCGCAGAACGCAACTGCAACATCATATCCTCTACAAAGATAGTTGCCAACTATTTTTGCCGGCAACCATGAGTAAATGGCCTTTACGATAAACTTGTTCAATAGACTTGCAGTCCTACCATTTTTTTCTTTTACCACAAATATCGCATGAACATCATGAATACTTTTCAAATCAGCAAGAAATGCACCCTTTTCAGAAATTACCTTGACAGTAACATCAAATTCAGTATGGTCAATCTCTTTGAGTATTGATAGCAAGGCTTTTTCCGCACCACCAATATTGAGCGACTCTGTAATGAACAATACTTTTTTATTCATGCAAATAACACTGGACGGCATCTGCCAGATTCTCGGCATTATAAGGAACAATACTTGCTTTATTATAAGTTTCAAGTTGCTCTACAGCTCCGGTAAAATCAGTTGTAATAATCGGCATGCCAAACAACTTTGCCTCTGCGAGAGTAATACAGAACCCTTCGTGCATTGATGGCTGCACATATAAATCAGCTTGCTTCATATATGGATATGGATTAGCTTTTGATCCTACAAATACTGCATAATCGCCAAGTGAATTATTTTCAACAAACTGCTTGCACCTCTCCATGTCCGTTCCATTTCCTACAAATATCCAGACAAAATCAGATACTTCTCTGGATAATAATACCTTTATAGCTTCCAATGCCAGGTACTGTCCTTTTTCTTTCGATACTCTTCCGACTGTCAGCACCACACGTCGACCATCAACAGACAGCATAGGCTGGTTCTCTTTGGCCAGCGACATAATCGATTCCTTGTCAACTATATTCGGACGCAATGTTGTTTTTGAGGCCAATGGCGGAAATTTATCACAGAATTTTTTTCTGGCCTCCTTCGACACAACATTTATTCTGGTGTAATTACGATATACGCTATCAATAATACCTTTGTCCACACCAAATTGTGTAACATCGAAATGAATCCATCCCCATTTTTCCTTTGCGTTGATTTTTTTATCCACATATGTATCAATAAACGCATCCGGACCCGCAAAGGCAACCGCAAGGTCATACTCAGTATCAGAAAACTTTGGAATAGCCTTAAATCCTCTTCTATATAGTAAAGTAGATGAGGACATAAATTTCTGCTGTAGTAGACAGACTGAATATCTCACACAGCTCAGAAGTCGCAAACTTCTTAACTCCCTTGCTATTGTCTGTCGCAATGGAGTGTGCATAAGCCTTATTGAATCTTCGTATCCCTCTATTTGATGAACATGTATTTCATTGGGTAAATAAGGCATAAAACCTCCTCCCACTTTTAACATTGCCACATGTACATCCCAACCATCTTTTAAAAATTCCTTCAGTACGCCGATAAGCGCTTTTTCCACGCCTCCGACATTCATAGTATTAATTACAAAAACTACGGATCTCTTATCCATAAACATATTTCTACTTAAATCTCAACTTTAAAATATGATTCAAAATTTTCTTGCACAGATGAAATGAGACAAATAGTTTATTGTGGAATAAAAAATTAAGAATCCTGTCCGGTTTCATTGTTATCGGCAATGATTTTGAAGCAGAGGATTCTCTTAACAATTTCAAATACTTATATACCGTAAATATACCAGTTGATTTCGATGTGTATATCAGATATATGACCTCCTGAAAACAGAATTTGCGGAAATCCTCAATCTCTTTTTTATCAAATGGTATCTCTTTCAATCTAAGCTCTATCAACTCATTGATTTTAACTACCACTGCGGGGTCTTTCCATTTTGTCGAAAGGCTTTCAGGATGCTGTATGTAATAATATTCCCGACCGTTGCTTATTCTGATTCGTTTTACATATCGTAAATAATCCAGCAAAAAGAGAACATCCTCCTTATATTGAATTGCGGGATTAAAGCGTATACCATGCTCAACTATAATCTCTCTTTCATAGATTTTACCATGAGCATAACCGTTATGTAAAAGCCTTAGCTCACGTGAGGCATCAAAAATACTTGTTTCATGATAGCTTCTGTCATGAAACGAAGAGTCCGCTGAATCAAGTCCTTGTCCATCCGTTCGTTTTGATGGTATCTGAATTGACAGTGTATCTATAGGTATATCTTGAATAAAAAATTCATTAATATATTCAGATCCCAAACAATCATCTGAATCAACAAATGTGACAAATCTGCCTTTGGCGATCTCAAGTCCCTTGTTACGGGCTACCGACACCCCTTGATTTGGCTGAGAAATTACTTTTAGCCTTTTTTCTAAGGATTCAAGATTCCTAAGTATGGCGAGTGTATTATCTGTTGAGCCATCATCAATCACTACAACCTCAATATCTTCGAATGACTGGGTTATTGCAGATTGTACGCAACGCTCTATTGTCCTTTCTGAATTGTAGGCCGGAATAATTATCGAAACAACCGGATTCATCTTACTATACAATCAAGAATTAAATAGGCAATTTTTCCCTTTATTGCAGATACAGGAAGTCTGAAATATCTGAATAAAAGTCTTGCCCGCATACTCAGATTCCGATTTTCCAACACAAAAGACAACAAAGAATTGAACTTTGTTTTTGCATTTTCGTCAGGCATACCCTTAAGCCACAACAACATGTCGCAATACTTACGACATATCCGTCTATCCCAAAACAATATTTTTTTGCTCAAGTCAAGATAGATTTCGTAAAAAGCTGCCTGTCGTTTTTTTAAAGTTGACTGATTTATTATCGAACCTTCTCGTTGACGATACATATATGTTGGAAATTCATCCAGAGCACAAGCATACGAATGAATGCAACCATATGCAGCCATATGCCAGTGTTCATCTTCGTGGTATACTCCTTCCAAAAACATAAGTCCGTTCTTCTTTACCCATGATGTATTAATGAGCTTATTCCAGGCTGTTGCGGGAAAGTCGAAATGAGTAGCTCTGATTTTTGAAACATCTGACGAATAATACTCCCCCCCCTTGAGCCGGAAGTCAAAATAACCATCCATATGGGTTGAGTCCGGTACACACACTGTCCTTCCATATACAATATTGACATCAGGGTATTTTTTCACATACCCCCACAATGTAGATATGCATACCTCTGAAATATAATCATCGCTATCAAGAAAATACAGATATTTGCCAGAGGCCTTCTCTATGCCGCTATTACGGGCCGCAGATAGTCCACCATTAGTTTTTCTCGTTATTATATGAAAGTTGATTCTGCCTTGATAAGTAGATATCGCTTTCGTTACAATATCCATTGATTTGTCAGAACCACAGTCATCAACTACAAGGCACTCTATCTCTATATCATCAATGTTCTTTTGTGCAATAACCGATTCAATACACTCCTGTACGTATTGCTCTACATTATATACCGGTATAATAATCGAGATGTCCATATCAAGAATTCTTGCAAGCCAATTTTTGAAGTCGGGCTTTTATGGAGAGTCTGGCTTTAACTGAAAACGGAATTGAAAAAGATGCCGGATAATCTCGTTTACGCAAATCACTGAATATTCTGTAATTCAATTCCGGGGTATATTTTATCTGTCCGATTGCATTATATATCTCAGCAGAATTTGATTGCAAAGCAGTATCATATGCCTTTAACAATTGGGCTATTTCCTTATTCCACATCTTGATGAACATCTTATACGTAACCATATGGAAGCGGAACAACTGATCTTGTACATATGCCTTTCCCGGGTGGCTATCAGAAATTTTGTTGAAACTTTGAGTAAAATGCGTAAGTAGTTTCAAATAGTGGTTCGCATTCTTCTTTTGTTGTTCTTCAGATACAGTCTGTCCTTCCCGGCCAATAAGATAACGATACAGATTAATTTTTATCACCATTATTGTTCTGGCATAACCCATCGGAAGTATAGACCATTCATTATCTGTATAGCTGATACCTTCAGCCTGTTCATATGCAAATCTCTGAAAAACCCTTCTGTGATATGTTATGCGGTGCATTTCTGTATATGGTCGCAGAATATGTTTCTGACATTCTTCAAATGTATATTCATGCCCATATTTAATATCAAATTCATGAAAATCATGCTCACTTGTAATCAAACCATTCGGGTCAACTTCACAATAACTTGTGAGAACCACATCTGAATCTAATGAAGAAAGATTTCTGATGAACTTCGAGAATGCCTCTGTATCGAACGTGTCATCTGCATCGAGTACCTTCACATAACGGCCTGTGGCCAATGGCAGAGCGGCATTGATGCAGCTGCCGTAGTTGCCGTTCGGTTTGTCAATCACCCGTATCGAACCGGGGTAGCGGTCGACATAGCTGTGGGCTATCTCCGACGAACGGTCTTTGCTGCCGTCGTTCACCACCAGCACTTCGACCTGGTCGAATTCGGGTATCAGGAGAGAGTCAAGGCATTTGCCTATGTACTTCTCCATGTTGTAGGTGGGAATGATTATGCTTATCTGTTTTTCCATATCTTGAATGCCCGAGCTATGATTGGTGCCATATCGTAGTATTTGTATTCGGCGAGGCGGCCTCCGAAGATTACATCCTCCTCGGCCTTGGCAAGCTCGCGGTAGGACTCGGCAAGGCGGTTGTTGCGCTCATCGTTGACCGGATAGTAGGGTTCCATTCCGGGCTTGAATTCAGTAGAGTATTCGCGGGAGATTACCGTGCGGGGATTTTCGTATACCTTGTCGCCGAACTGCTCGAAATGCTTGTGCTCGATGATGCGGGTAAAGGGGGTGATGTGGTCGGTGTAGTTCACCACGGCATTGCCCTGAAAGTTCGGACAGTCCTTGGTCTCGGTCTCGAAGCGTACGGTGCGCCAGTCGAGGCGCCCGAGGCTGAAATCGAAGTATTCGTCAATGGCGCCGGAATATACAAGCTTGTCGGCTATATTTCTCCAAGTCTGCTTTATATCGTTGAAATCCATTCGGGTCTGAACGTCAACGCCCTCCAGCAAGCCCTCGACCAGACGGTTGTAGCCGCTTTCGGGTATGCCCTGATAGAGGTCGTTGAAATAGTTGTTGTCGAAGGTCAGACGCACCGGCAGGCGGCGGATTATGAACGCGGGCAATTCGGTGCACGGGCGCCCCCACTGCTTTTCGGTATAGTGCTTTATAAGTTTTTCGTAGATGTCGCGGCCAATCAAACAGAGTGCCTGTTCCTCAAGGTTGCGGGGTTCGGTGACGCCTTCGGCGTGCATTCGCCGCACTGCCTCGCGGCGCTGTTCATCGAGCTTTTCCTGCGCTTGCTGAGGAGTACGGACGCCCCACATCTGATAGAAGGTGTTCATGTTGAAGGGCAGGTTGTAGAGACGCCCGTCGGGAGCAGCCGCCACCGGGGAGTTGGTGTAGCGGTTGAACGGCACTATGGAGTTGACAAACTCCCAGACCTCACGGTCGGAGGTGTGGAAGATATGGGCACCATATTTGTGCACGTTTATGCCTTCGATATTCTCGCAGTAAACGTTTCCGCCTATATGCGGACGGCGGTCAATCACCAGACAGCGCTTGCCGGCTTTTGTAGCCAGATGTGCGAAGGTGGCGCCGAAGAGTCCGGCGCCGACTATAAGGTAGTCGTACTGTTTCATCGCGATTCTATAGTCATTAATCAGAGTTTCTGCAACCAACCAATTTTCGGAAATTTTGGCGCGATATATGCGCCAATGGTTTTGACGGTTCTATCGCTGAAAAGAATGGCCAAGGCAAAGTACACCACAATTCCCAACGGAATACCAATGGCCAACTTCAATACCGAAGAAGATATCAAACTTACGGATAGAATTACAGCACCGGCCATAACAGTCGAATATCCTATAATCGGTAACAGTTCTTTTATCTGCCTTCCAAATCCATATCCAAGCAGTTTACCGGTATAATGACAATTGAATAAGAAAGCTACAAAGTCATACATTGCAACTGATACACACATACCAATAATGCCGAATGGTATTGCTGCAAACAACATTGCAAATGCAAATGGTTTCTTCATCAATTCAAGTTTCAGTACCAAATCAGTACGTCCTTTAACGTACAGAAGATTGAGATTGATTGAAGATAGTGGTTTCCACATCGCTCCGATAGCCAGTATTGTGACCATTAAATGACATGCGAGCCATTTTTCTCCAAGCAGTACATCTATGAGCGGATATGACAAAGCTGCAATTCCTGCCAGAACTGGATAAAGCAGAAACATTGGACCTCTGAGAATACTACTATAAGCAGCAAGTAGTTTCTCATCATCATCCTGTAATTTCGATAGTACCGGATAATTTACTCTTACGACAACCGATCTGGTTACATCAGCAGGAAGTATAGCCAGCGACTGAGCTCTTGTAAATAAGCCAAGATCCTTCGCTTGAAAGAACTTTCCGATTACCAGAGTAGACACATTTGAATAAATTGAATTGATTATCGATGATGCAAGGTGCTTACTTCCAAATCCAAACAATGCATGAAATGATGTTTTGGAAAATATCAGTTTAGGCCACCATCGGGTCGCTCTCCATAACAGGATTATATTAATAATTCCCGTTCCGATTCCAGGCCATACCAGCGCCCAAACGCCAAAACCAGCATATGCCATTACGATACCCAGAACACCGCTGACAAGCACTGAAATTATAGATAATTTGGAGCTTACATTAAACTTTAAAGCTCGTGTCAATACAGTTCCCTGTATTCCACATACCGCACTGATAACAAGATTGAATGTATATATTCGTGTTATAGGAACCAACAATGGCTGATTATAAAAATCGGCAATCCAAGGAGCAGAAATAAATAAAATAATATAGAAAAAAGATGCTACAATTACATTGAAAAGGAAAGCTGTCGACAAATCTCTTTCTGTCGCATCTTTCTTCTGGATAAGCGCACTACTGAAGCCACTGTCAATAAACGTAGCTGAAATTGCCATAAATATCGACAACATTCCAACCACTCCATAATCTGACGGCATAAGTTTCCGTGCGATGAAAATGCTTATTACAAATTGCAATGCCTGTTTTGCAAAAGTTTCAAAGCTCGTCCATTTAAGCCCGCTGATTACTTTTACTTTCGTTTCTGCATCCATTTAATTTCTCGCTGGAGATGGAGTTAACAAATAACGTAATTTACCTTTAACTCCCTTTTTTGAATCTTGCCGTAATTGCTTTAATATTTCCTTATAGCTGCGTTCTGTATCGAAAATCACAGAGCCATGCGCTGTTGGTGCCTTCGCTGGAGTTAGATATTCTCCATATTGCATTCTAAGGCATTTGTCGTATTCTGCCGGTATAGGTAACTTTATATTTTCAAACGGCACCTCAATCGTCTTGTCGTACCATGAGGATTCGAATATCAGTCTCTGATAATTACGCATTCCGGTAAGAGAACTACATACCTTCTCGGATGACAGATTGTTGTATTTCAGCAATATATCTTCCGACTCCTTATAGATATTGTATAATCCTCTAATCTTATATCTGATTAACCTGCTGATAGTAGATACGATTGTCTTAAGACTTCGATTAAACAATGATGGATTGTAGTTTCTAAGAAACATATCACATCGCATTGCGTCACGATGCTTTAGCAGTTCACATGTTTCATTGACATCATCAGGTACAAAATCATGCACCATTATGTCAATAAATATCCCTTGATCAAAAGTCTGATTTATATCTATGGGCAATATGGCGGCAGTGTTACTGTTGCGCATTTGACCATGCGGATGTATATAACCTGGTTCAGTGGCAGGTGACTGGAATTTATATGGAAGAAACTCTTCTGCCGGGAGTTTCTGCAATTTATCGAAGTCCTTCCTGAACATCACAAGATCAATATCATCGTCCCATGGTATATAACCACCATGTCTGACGGCGCCAAGCAATGTTCCGCCAAAAGCCCATATTTTCAAATCATGTCTTTTGCAAATATCCAAAAGCTTAACTACCATCTCTAATTGTATCTGCCATACTTTTTTCATCTTGGCAGATACAATATACCCATCTCGCAATTCTTCTCCTTTATTCGAAATAAGGGCATCATCATGTTTGTTGCTCACTGTAGTCATAACAAGACCGTCTTTCAATCAAACAGATTCAGAAATAATTCCGCACACCACAGTTGCCACTTCTGATTGCCTGTGAGAGATGCCATGTCGATATCTCTTCTGAATTCAGAACGTTGTGGACCTGACCAATTCCTGAATATCTCATCTACCGGTCGTGGCATGGGGATTTTTTCGGGAATCTCTCGCTCAGGGTATTTCATTGCATATAACGCTCTGATGAGATACTTCGACTCTCCCTTACGAATACGCTCGATATCAAGCGATTCCATTAGTTTGAAGTTTGCGTATGGCACATAATACGGCATCTTGGCCGCTGCAAAAGCATTCTGATATGAACCGCCACTTTCTATGCAGAAAACATCTGATATGAATGATATTACATCAACAGTACCATCGCTACGAAGATGTTTTTCATATAGCTCTGTCTGATCTACCGGTGCAGACAACACCTTTGACGGATCAAGAAAGTTATAGCGCTGCATGAACTCTCCGAGTGTCCAGTCTTTTGACAGCAAACCATCAAGACCACCGAAAACGCCATCCGCACTCTCTCCTGTAACAAGTATTTCCACGCCGTCCTTTTTTGCCATTATAGCCGCTTTGTATATCTGCGGTTCTATTGAGTGCACCGGCATGAAGTTATTGGCTACCACAATCGGAGTATACTTCTTATAGTCTTCGAAAGAAACAGGTACCAGATGATGTACAAGTCCATACTTTGAACAATAGTATCTGGCTCTGTTCAAGTCTTCATCAAACACATCCGTATCGGAAGTAAATGTATATGCATGACTTCCCGGCTTAAGGTACGCTGCAAGAATTGCCGAATCCATACCTCCCGACAGCATGATACCTATGTTGTCGTACTGTTGATACAGTTTATCTATCTGTACTTTTATTCCGGCATCAATATCCGATGCATCATATACAGGAATCAAATCCTGTTTTTGATTGAATTCATATTTACGGTGTCTGAAACCAGGGTAAAATTCCATTCCATCCTTCCATATATAGCGAAACGCCATATACGAACTGAGACAAAAGTTTTTATCTACCATAATTATTCCTTGAGATGTTGTTTTATGCTGGTGACAGGATTATCCCTTACCTGTCCTAAAGCCTTGTTTATAAGTGTAGAGGATATACCCTTGGTGTACGGAAAGTATATGATTTTTATACCGGCTTCATCAAATTCACGTTCATAATCACGCCATTTTTCCGTTCCGTACCAATCATCTCCGACAAAAAGGACACTTGCACCAATTTTTTTGCACATTGTCAATTTGTCCATATCCGACTGAGGAACCACTGCGTCCACATAACGGATGTTTCTCACTATTTCAGCTCTGTCTTCATAAGGAATCAGTGCTGTTTTGCCTTTATAGGATACCAAATCGTCAGTAGTTACTCCTACTATCAGTTTATCACATAGACCTTTTGCATTCTTCAACAGATTCAAATGGCCAATATGAAACAAGTCATATACTCCTGCTGTATAGCCAATAGTCATGATTATTATTTTTATGTAAGCGTCCAATTTTGACGTATGAATCAGTGGAATGCCGCTGGAGGCGGCATTCTATATTATCAAAACTGGAGTTTGTTTTTAAGTTTGTGATTGTATGCAAGTCGGAAATTACTCCAACTGCCCGAGTCTGTCGGAGAGGCACATATGGGCAGCGGAGCCGTCCGGCTCAGGCTGTCACTACCAGATAGTGCCAGGCTATGCGCTCGGCTTCGGCGTTGCCGCCGCGAGCCATGCTGTCGAGACGCGGACTGATGTGATATTCATCATCGATGTCCTCGAACAAGGGCGCAAGCTCAGGGCGCCGGTCAAGTATCGAGTTGCGACGCTCGTATAGTCGGCGAAGTTCGTCAAGGTCAAGCGCTTCGCGGCGATAGGCGCGCCGGAAGTCGTCGAGTAGTTTAAGCATGTCAGGGGATGAGCTGTATGTATTCGGGCTGTACTTCCACCGCTGCGGTGATGAAACCGGAGAGTTCCACCAGGAGTCGTTTCTTGTGACTGCCACGCACATAGAGGAGGTTGCCTTCATAGCTGTCGAGTGGGCCGCCGACCAGACGTACCCGTTGTCCGTACATTTCGGGTGTTACTTCATCGGGCAGATAGTAGCGTGTGTCGGCTCCAAGGGTCACGGCC
Organism: uncultured Porphyromonadaceae bacterium; assembly: GCA_947177365.1. Lineage (GTDB taxonomy): Bacteria > Bacteroidota > Bacteroidia > Bacteroidales > Muribaculaceae > CAG-873. The sequence goes on from CAMWUD010000009.1 coordinate 14,414, forward strand.
TGAACAAAGCGGTTCATGTCGGTGGCACGCACTGTTATGGGCTTGGCCTGCGCTCCTTTGGCAAATCGATACTGAAGCGTGCTGCTTGCTTCTACATAGGGGTCGAGCTGACGGCGTGTGCTGTGGACAAAGAGTAAATCGGCTATTACCGGACGTTCAATCCGCTGGCGACGGCTGCCCTGACGTGTGATTATCCAGTGGAGCGGCGTGAATACTTCCAGACCGGCTTCGCTAAGCTGCTGCCAGGCGAGTACTCTGGCGTTTGAACGCCGCAGGTCGCGCATCGCAAACCATTGCAAGTGATCGCTGTCGGTTGTTCCGGGTAATGTTTTGAGTCCTGCCTGTTCAGCTTTTTCTCTAAGTGACAGGCAGTTACTTCTATTCTGTATTTGAGTGGAATTATTTTCCATCAAGCTTACTTTTCCAAATCTCTTGGTAAGAGATTTGAAATTCGGCTGCAAATTTACAAATTATTTGTGACATACGCAAATACGCATCGGCATCTCGCTGTTTTCATCATATTTTAGGTAATTTTTTGATAGATATTATGAAATAATCATCCGCTTGGGTGCAAATATATAATACTGATAACTAACAACTTATAGCGCCGTGGATTACATTTTCATGACTTTTCCAAATCTCTTACCAAGAGATTTGGAAAAAAACGGGCGCTTCACCATGCGATGAAGCGCCCGTTTTTTAAGTATTTGTAAGCGTCAGTAACTGTGACTGTCGGCATTGACTTCGGCTGCTGTCAACGGACGACGGTTCATCTTGTACCATACATATACTATATATGCGAGCACGAAGGGAACGCCGATGCTGACATAGGCCATGGTCTTTAGCGTGAACAGCGAGCTTGAACTGTTGGCTATAGTCAGAGAACTGGCCGGGTCGATGGTACTGCGCATATATGCGGTGTCGGCATATCCGGCAAGCAGGAGCAAGGCTATCACCACCAGCACACTGCCTATGCCTGTCCACCAGATGCCGTAGCGGTAACGGCTGCTGAAGGCGCTGCGGTAGATGCCGAAGAGCACCATCAGGGCGCCGACAACAATCATCGCCGACAGCGGCCACATGTCGAACGCATTGTGGAGGTAGATATTCTGCTCTTCCACAAAGCGGCCTCCGACAAATCTCAGTCCGGGCACACGCATCAGCACTACCATAAATCCGACAAACAGTATGGCGAATACTGTGCCTGAAATCAGCACACGGTTGCGCAGGCTGATTCCGAAGTCTTTGTGGTCGTTGATGTTGTTGATGAAGTAGAGCGCACCCTGGGTACGGGCAAGGAAAAAGAGCATCACACCCAAGAGGATGCAGCGCCAGTTGGCTATGGCCTCAAGTCCGTGGGTGGGAGCCCAGCTGCTGATGACGGGTGCTCCAGGATTGAGCAGATTGGTTTTGGTGACTGTAAATTCGGCGCCGAAAAACAGAGTGCCTACCGCTACCCCGAGCAGCACGCAGCCTGCTATGCCGTTGAAGAGCAGGAAGGCGTCGAATGTGCCGCTGCCGTAGATATTGCCCGGTTTCGACCGGTATTCGTAGCTTACGGCCTGCAGCACGAAGCTAAGCAGTATGAGCATCCACAGCCAGTAGGCGCCGCCGAAGCTTGTGGAGTAGAACAATGGGAAGGAAGCGAAAAATGCGCCGCCGAAGAGCACGAGGGTTGTGAACGTAAGTTCCCATTTCCGGCCGAGACTGTTTACCATCAGCTTGCGTCCTTCGGGGGTGGCTCCGCAGAAGAGCATCGATTGGCCTCCCTGCACGAAAAGCAGGAATACGAGCAGTGCGCCGATTACGGCTATCAGTAGCCACCAGTATGCTTGTAGTGTCTGTAGTTCTGTCATTGTATTATGCCATTATGTCGGTTTTTGATTTGCGTGATATGTATCGCAGCATGATGCTGATTTCTGCGGCGAGCAGCATTGTGAACAACACTGCGAAGAGGCAGAATGTCAGCACTACGTTGTCGGCCGGTATGGCGCTCACCGCTGCCTGTACGGGCAGCAGGTCCTGAATGGTCCATGGCTGGCGGCCTACTTCGGCAAGTACCCATCCGGCCTGCGAGCATATCCACACCAGTGGTATGCTGATGATGCACAGCCAATGGAGCCAGCTGCGCTCGAGCAGCGATGTCTTGCGATAGCTTATAAATACCAGCGCGATGAACAGCAGCAGCAGATAGCCGCCTGTCACCACCATCACACGGAAGCTGTAGAAGGTCATGGCCACGGGCGGCACGGCGTCTTCGGGATTGTCGAAGTAGCCGTATCCGAAGTAGCGGTAGTTTTCCCGGACTGTCTTCAATGCCGCTGCTGCAGCCGCGTCATCGCCTGCCTGACGGGCCTGTCCGTATTCGGCGAGAGCCTCGCGGGCTGTACGCCCCATGCGGATGCGCTCGGCATAGGACACTGTGTTGACTGTATCGCCCTGGGGTGTGAGACTTACGCCTTCGATAAGGTCATTGATGCCGGGTACAAAGCTGTGCGGGTCGTGGTTGGCCAGTACGGAGAGTCCGTATGGTATGCTTATCTCTGCCTTGATGGCGGGAAGGCTGTCGCCGGGGCGTTTGTCGGTGTTGACAAATCCGAAGCCTACGAGTTCCTGCCCTACCTTGCCGTCGTAGAGGCCTTCCATGGCCGCGAGTTTCATGGGCTGGACTTTGGCCACGTTCACCGCCGATCCATCGCCTGTCCAGAGGGTGAGGAATATGCCGGCCAAGCCTACCCACGAGGCTATGCGCAGCGACAGTCGCGAAGCCTCGACATTGCGCTTGCGCCAGAGCATCCAGGCGCTCACTCCGGCCACGAACACTCCGGCGAGGGTCCAGGTGGAGAACACGGCGTGGAAAAATTTGTTGACAGCCACCGGCGACAGCGCCACAGCCGAAAAGTCGGTCATGACATTGCGCATCTGGTCGGGGTCGAATTCCATTCCTACCGGATATTGCATCCAGGCGTTGGCCACGAGTATCCACCATGCCGAAAGCGCCACGCCGAAGGCGGTGAGCCATGTGGCGGCAAGGTGGAAGCCGGGCGATACTTTTTTCCAACCGAAGAACATCACCGCCACAAAGGTGGCTTCGAGGAAGAAGGCGAATATGCCTTCGATGGCGAGCGGCGCACCAAAAATGTCGCCTACGAACCATGAATAGTTCGACCAGTTGGTGCCGAACTCAAATTCAAGTATCAGTCCTGTAGCCACTCCGATGGCGAAGTTTATGCCGAAAAGTGTCATCCAGAATTTCGTAAGGCCTTTCCAGCGCTCGTCGCCTGTGCGGTAATAGATTGTCTCCATGATGGCTACAATCAGCGACAGGCCGATCGTAAGCGGTACGAACAGCCAGTGATACATGGCCGTAAGGGCAAACTGCGCCCTCGACCAGTCTACGGTTGATAAGAGATCCATATGCATGAGGTTTTTGATGTTGAATCGTGTTTTCCCGGGGTGGTCAGACTGTGTCGGACCGCCTCCGCCCGCTCGGCGTCGCTGTCAAGACGGCCGAGGATGTCGGGCATGAACAGCAGGCGTATGACAGCGAACATCAGCAGAAGCTTGACGATTATGACAAGCCATAGTGTCCGCCCGACGGTCATCGCCCGGAAGCCTTCGGAATAGAATCGGTATATTTTTTTCAGCGGATTCATGGCGGTCGCACAGATTTTGATGAATGTCCGGTGTTGTTATGTCAGTTTTATAACCTTCGGATGTGCCGATTGGTTGCACTCTCCCGAGGGCAAATTTATAATTTTTTTTTAACACAGGCACTGCTGTGGTAAGGTTTTTTTTGTAATTTTGCGGCAAGATGAATTATCTGACTCTTAAATCAGCCTCTGAAGCGGTCTTCAAGGAGAAGATGAGCAAGTTTCTGGCTTTCGCCCACCCTGTCGGCTCGGCGGATGAGGCCAGAGACATCATTGCCGGATACAGCCGGCGATACCATGATGCCAGACACGTCTGCTGGGCTTATATGCTCGGCGCGGGACGCTCTGTATTTCTGAGCAGCGACAACGGCGAGCCCTCCGGAACAGCCGGAAAACCGATTCTCGGCCAGATCAATAGTTTCAACCTTACGGATGTGGTGATAGTGGTGGTGCGCTATTTCGGCGGCATCAAACTCGGCACATCGGGACTTATCGCCGCTTACCGCCAGGCCGCCAGAGATGCCATCGAGGCCGGAGAGATTATCGAGTTAAGCGAGATGGCCACTGTGGATTTCACGTTTCCTTACCTGGTGATGAACGATGTGATGCGTCTGACCAAGAATTCCGACGTGGAAATAGCAGGCCAGCAGTTCGACAATGTCTGCTCGATGACGCTCAGATGCAAGCTCGACGACCGCGCCGCTCTCTGCGGACGACTTGCCGACATCGACGGTGTCTGCATTTCCACAGACGAGACTCAGGAGTAAATCGACAATTATTGACAATTATTATAGAACAAACCAACCAGACATGAAACAGATTGCAATGACAGCAGGCGCATTGTTGCTGGCCACTGCGGCCCAGGCCGCCGAGACGGCCGATACAGCAGGCAATCCGCTGATTGAAATCCCGGCCTTCCATTCGGCCAGCGGAATTTTCGACATCGAGGCTCTTGAGGCTCTCGGACGTGTGAGCAGCCCGCAGGTGTCGCCCGACGGCAAACGGGTGCTGTTCGGTATCTCGTACGAGAACGTAGAGCTCAACCGCTCCAACAACGACCTCTATGTGATGAACATCGACGGCAGCGGCCTGACCCGCATCACCGCCACCGAAAAGTCGGAAAACGGCGCTGTATGGTTCGAAGGCGGAGCCAAGATAGCATTTATGAGCGCGGATGCCGACGGCAAGCCTCAGCTCTGGATTATGAATGCCGACGGTAGCGGACGCATCCAGGCCAGCGAGGTCGAAGGCGGCATCAACGGCTTCCTGTTCTCTCCCGACGAGAAAAAGGTGGTGCTCATCGGCAATGTGAAGTATTCGCGCAACGCCGCCGACATCTACCCCGACCTGCCCAAAGCCACCGGACGTGTGGTCGATGACCTCATGTACAAGCACTGGGACGAATGGGTCACTGAAATCCCCCACCCCTTTATCGGCTCTTTCGACGGCTCCAAGGTCGGTGACCTGACCGACATTCTGGGCGACGAGCCTTATGAAGCCCCGATGAAACCCTTCGGCGGCCCGGAGTCGTTTGCATGGACTCCCGACGGCAGCCAGCTGGTGTATGTATGCCGCAAGAAGACCGGCATGGATTATGCTCTCAGCACCAACAGCGACCTGTTTCTGTACAATCTGGCCGATGGCTCTACAAGAAACCTGACCGAAGGCAACGGCGGATACGACACCATGCCGGCGTTCTCGCCCGACGGCTCTCAGCTGGCATGGCTCAGCATGGAACACGATGGCTACGAGTCGGACAAAAACCGTCTGATGGTCCTCGACATGGCCAGCGGTGCAAAGACCGACCTGACCGCCGACTGGGATTATACCATCGATGAGTTCGCATGGAACCCCGACGGCAAGCAGCTCTGGTTCCTGGCTCCGCATCTGGGCACGATTCCGGTATTCAACATCGACCTGAAGTCGCACAAGGTCACCAAGCTCACCGACGGCGAGTGGGACTACACCTCGCTCAGTCCGGTCGACCGCAACACTGTGGTGACCATGCGCCACTCGATGCTGCGCCCCAATGAGGTTCTGTCGGTAACCACCGGTAAAAAGGGTGCTTCAGTAAAGCAGCTCACCGATGTAAATGCCCCGATTTTCAGCCAGCTCACCATGCCTACGGTAGAGCGCCACTATGTGCCTACCACCGACGGCAAGGAGATGCTCGTATGGGCTGTACTGCCCCCGAATTTTGACCAGAGCAAGCAGTATCCGGCCATACTCTACTGCCAGGGCGGCCCGCAGCAGGCTGTAAGCCAGTTCTGGAGCTATCGCTGGAACTTCGCGCTCATGGCGTCGAACGGCTATATCATGATTGCGCCCAACCGTCGCGGTCTGCCCGGCTTCGGCACTGAATGGAACGCTCAGATTTCGAAGGATTATCCCGGACAGAACATGAAGGACTATCTGTCGGCTGTAGACTATATGAAAGAAAAGCCCTATGTCAATGCCGAGAAAATCGGAGCAACCGGCGCAAGCTACGGCGGCTTCTCTATCTACTGGCTCGCCGGCAACCACGACAAACGCTTCGCGGCTCTGCTGGCCCACGCGGGTATCTTCAACATCGAGGCCCAGTATCTTGAGACCGAAGAGATGTGGTTCGCCAACTGGGATATGGGCGGCGCTTACTGGGAAAAAGACAATGCCGCAGCACAGCGCACATTTGCCAACTCTCCCCACCGCTTTGTCGACAAATGGGACACTCCCATAATGATAAGCCACGGCGAATACGACTACCGTATTCTCGCCAGCCAGGGCATGGCGGCCTTCAATGCTGCAAAACTTCGCGGCATTCCCGCCGAAATGGTGATTTTCCCGGATGAGAACCACTGGATTCTCAAACCGCAGAACGCCATCATGTGGCAGCGTCTGTTCTTCCGCTGGTTCGACCGCTGGCTGAAATAAACCTACTGACGATATTGAATCGAAACGGAATCCGGCCTGGCCGGATTCCGTTTTTTTATTTCACTACGCAGCAAGCCATTAACAAAGTTTAGCAACAGTATGCAGGAATTATTTGTTAATTTTGTAGAATCGATTCAACTTCATCCGTATGTCACAAAAGGTTCAAGCTGCGTCGCCGACCGAGCTGGGTTCGCGCCCTGTCGGGAAACTGCTCCTGCAATATTCAGTCCCCGCCATCATAGCCTCGCTGGTCACCTCGCTTTACAATATCATAGACAGTATATTCATAGGCCGCGGCGTAAATGCCATGGCCATAGCCGGTCTGGCCATCACGTTCCCGCTGATGAATCTTGTCATCGGCTTCTGTACGCTCGTGGCTGTAGGCGGCGCCACAATCAGTTCGATTTTCCTGGGTCAGAAGAATCTCGACAAGGCAAGCGATGTGCTCAGCACCGTCACATGCCTCTGCATCCTGCATTCTGTGGTGTTCGGCGGACTTACGCTGCTGTTTCTCGACCCTATACTTATATTTTTCGGCGCGACGCCTGAAACCATAGAGTATGCCCGCGGATTCATGCAGGTGATTTTGCTCGGCTCTCCGGTGTCGTATGTCTTCATCGGCCTGAACAACATAATGCGTGCCACAGGCTACCCGCGCAAAGCCATGATTTCGGCGCTGCTTTCCGTTGCCGTCAACGTGGTGCTCGCCCCGATTTTCATCTTTGTGCTCAAATGGGGCATCGCAGGCGCCGCCTGGGCCACCATACTCGGCCAGACGGCGGCCCTGATATGGGTTCTCTCACATTTTATGTCGAAGAAGAGCTTCGTGCACTTCCATTGGCGCCGCAACTTCCTGCAGGCGGCCATTCTCCGGAAAATCTACTCCATCGGTCTTTCTCCCTTCCTGATGAACTGCTGCGCCTGCCTTGTGGTGGTCTTCCTCAACAAAGCTCTGCTGGAATATGCCGGCGACAACCTGGGCAATGTGGCGGTAGGCGCATATGGCATAATCAACCGCACTACGATGTTTTTCGTGATGATTGTGTTCGGTGTCACGCAGGGCATGCAGCCCATACTCGGATATAATATAGGTGCAGGGAACTGGAACCGTGTGAAAGAAACCCTGCGGAAAGGTATCGTGTGCGGTCTGTGCATCACCACCACAGGCTGGGCGCTGACCGAACTCCTGCCCGACACCATATCGAATCTGTTCACCACCGACAGCCAGATGATCGACATAGCCCGCCAGGGCTTCCGCATCTATTTCATCTGCTATCCGGTAGTGGGCGTACAGATTGTGATTCAGAACTTCTTCCAGTCCATAGGCAAACCGAAGGTGTCGATATTCCTGTCGCTTACCCGACAGCTGATTTTCCTGCTGCCCCTGCTGTGGCTTCTGCCGCCGTACTTCGGAGTGAAGGGTGTATGGGCTTCCATGACCGGAAGCGATGTGCTGGCCTTCCTGCTCGCTGTGGGCACGCTGTGGGTGAGCATGAGGCGACATAACCGAAACGAACTGAAACCAGCCAGATGATACAACGTATTAGCTTGCGGCTCGAGCCGCGCAAAGCCGCCGATGAACAGCTGCGGCGCCTTGAAGCCGCCCGGCAGACGGGCGTGGACGTACAGCGCATCGTGCGGTGTGACCTTATAAAACGCTCAATCGACGCCCGGCAGCGTCGAGTGATGGTAAACCTCACACTCGACCTGCATATCGACAGCATCGATTCCAGAGACACGCTCGTGGAGCCGGCTCCGGTTTATCCCGACGTCAGCGGCGCTCCGCAGGCTATAGTGGTGGGCGCAGGCCCCGCAGGCCTTTTCGCGGCCCTCGAACTGATTGAACTCGGCATACGCCCGATTGTGGTAGAGCGAGGCAAAGACGTCGACTCCCGGCGCCGCGACATGGCGGCGATAAGCCGCACCCAGAAGGTCGACCCCGAGTCGAACTATTGTTTCGGCGAGGGCGGCGCCGGAGCGTTTTCCGACGGCAAGCTATACACCCGGAGCACCAAGCGCGGGCCGGTAGGGAAAGTGCTGCAGCTGCTGCATCATCATGGCGCCGAGCGCGACATACTTGTCGACGCCCACCCGCATATCGGCACCGACCGTCTGCCGCAGGTGATAAAAAGCATAAGGCTCACCATAGAGCGGCACGGCGGAAAAGTGCTGTTCGGACACCGCGTCGACGACCTTGACATCAGCTCCGGCGGAACTGTAGAGGGTGTGATACTCGCCGATGGCACGAAACTGTCCGGGCCGGTGATTCTGGCCACTGGCCATTCGGCCCGCGATGTCTACGCCATGCTGCGCCGAAGGGGTGTGGAGATGTCGGCCAAAGGCATAGCCGTAGGCGTCAGACTGGAGCACCCGCAGACTCTGATCGACAGCATCCAGTACCATAGCCCCAATGGTCGCGGGCGCTATCTGCCGCCGGCTGAGTATTCGATGCTCTGCCGTGTGGACGGCCGCGCGGTATACAGTTTTTGCATGTGTCCCGGCGGCTTCATCATACCGGCTGCAAGCGGTCCGGGACAGCTGGTGGTCAACGGCATGTCACCATCGAACCGCGGCACCCAATGGGCCAACAGCGGCATGGTGGTGGAAGTGCTGCCCGAAGACATCCCCGGCGAAGACCCGCTGCGCATGCTCGAGTTCCAGAGCGGAATCGAGAAGCGCTTCCACGAGGCCACCGGCGGCACACAGCAGGCGCCTGCACAGCGAATGACCGACTTTGTCGACGGACGTCTGTCGGAGTCGCTCCCGCGCTCGAGCTATGCCCCCGGTGTGATCAGCCGCAGAGTCGACCAGCTGCTGCCGCCGGAAGTGTCACGGCGTCTGCAGGAAGGCTTCCGGCAATTCGGTCACAAGGCGCGTGGTTTTCTCTGCAAAGACGCGCTTGTGGTAGGCGACGAGACCCGTACGTCCGCGCCGGTACAGCTTCCCCGCGACCGCGAGACCTTGTGCCATACTGGCATCGGACGTCTGTATCCGTGCGGAGAAGGCGCCGGTCATGCAGGCGGAATCGTATCAGCCGCCATCGACGGCATCCGTTGCGCCCGCGCACTTGCCGCAGCCGAGACCGGCAGGCAAATTAGCGTAGATTAGCATATACGGTGTTGGCTATTTGTAAAAAATTCACTAAATTTGCAGCCGAATAAACGCGCACCCATGCGCGCCCTAACGAAAACAATATATAATCACCTCATAAACAACTGATAATGAATATCACATTCGAGAAAATCGACGACGTAAACGGTAAAATCATTGCCCAGGTCGAAGAAGCCGACTATGCAAAGAAGGTAGACGCCGAACTCCGTAAAATCGGCAATACACACAACATCCCCGGCTTCCGCAAAGGCCACATCAGCCTTCCCCAGCTTCGCCAGCGCTTCGGCAAGCAGGTAAAGAGCGATGTACTCAACCGCAGCGTCTATGAGGCCGTCGCCGACTATATAAAAGAACAGAAACTCAGCATCATAGGTCAGCCTATCGCAGCCGAGGTAAAAGAAATCAATCTGGCCGACAAGGACTATACATTTGAATATGAGGTAGGCATGGCTCCGGCTATTGACCTCAAGCTCGACAAGGAAGTTCACCTCCCCTACAAGGCAATCCAGGTTACCGACCAGATGGTGGCCGATGAGGACAAGAGCCTCCGCGAACGCTTCGGCGCCCAGGTTCCCGGTGAGGAAGTAGACGAAAAAGCCCTCGTAAAAGGCTCTATCATGCAGCTCAAGGAAGACGGCAGCATCAACGACGCCGAAGACGCCATCCAGGTAATCAACGGCATCGTAGCTCCGATGTATTTCAAGATCAAGGA
>CAMWUD010000010.1 GCA_947177365.1 uncultured Porphyromonadaceae bacterium
GCCCCGACCTGCACGTACTTGATGTAGGCACCGGTAGCGGCTGTATTGCCATAGCTCTCAGCCGCGCCCTGAAATTCGCCGACATCGATGCCATGGATATTTCACGCCCTGCGCTTGACGTTGCGGCTGAAAATGCACGGCGACTCGGCTGCCGCATCAATTTCATCCATGCCGACGCTCTCACTCTGCCGCAGAGCCGGATTCCGGCCGACGGCTATGACATCATCGTAAGCAACCCGCCATACGTACTCGACTCCGAAGCCGGCGACATGGACGCCCGCGTGCTCGACCACGAACCCAAGACGGCTCTGTTTGTCCCCGACGACGACCCGCTGAAGTTCTATCGTCCCATCAGTGAGTACGCCCTCAAGGCTCTCCGACCCGGAGGCCGGCTATATTTTGAAATCAATCCCAAAGAGGCCGGCGAAATAAAGAAAATGCTCGCAACGCTGGGATTCAGCGACATCCGCATCGTCCGCGACTATCTCGGACAGGAACGTTTCGCCACCGCCACACTATGATACAGCGCAAAACCGTCACGCCAGAACGTGCCTTGGTACGCGCCGAGGAACTCTGCGTCAGAGCCGAACGCTCCTCCGGCGAGATTCGCCGCAAACTCCGCCTCTGGGGGCTGACGCCTCAGGACAGCGAGAAAATCATTGCCTCGCTGACGGAGCGGCGCTTTATCGACGACCGCCGCTTCTGCGAGGCATTCGTAAGAGACAAGGTGAACTTCGCCCGCTGGGGACGTCGAAAAATCGCACTTGCCCTGTATGAAAAAGGCGTGGACCGCAGTATTTCCACTGAAGTCCTCGCCGAAATCGATACCGAACGCTACGAAGAGAATCTGCGTCATATCCTGGAGCAGAAACGGCGTTCGCTTCCCGAAGCCGACAGCTACGAGGGGCGGACGAAACTCTTCCGCTTCGCCGCTTCCCGTGGCTTCGAGCCTGAACTGATTAAAAAGTACCTTTAGAGCACCACCTTGCTCACCTTGTCGCCCTGACGGCGGATATACACACCGTGGCCGGGATTCGACACTTCAATACCCTGAAGATTGTAGTATTTTTCGGGTAGTGCCGCGTCGGAGGATATTTCCACTTCAGACGCACCGGTAGTCATGCCGGCAGGCAGCTTGACCTTGGTGGCCAGAACACCCCAGCCTGCCGGAGCGGCACTTTCCTCTGCGCCCAGCATTGTGAATGCCTTGTTGCCGCGTGCGGTCAGATAGCATACGCCACGCGGTCCGTCATAGGCCGCCACCTGGAATGACGGAGCGCCGCCGCCGGTGACGATATTATATTCGCCGTCGAGGTCGGCCACCAGTGTATTGGCATCGTAACGGCGCATGAACACACCCACATTGGCATTCATCACATAGCCCAGCACGTACACCACATCGGCCTTTTCCGGATTGGCTATCACGCTCATATATCCGGTAAGTCCGGTCTTGGCGAATGCACCGCCTTGGCAGAATTCATCATCGCGGCTGTTGCGGGCAGCCAGCCAGCTGCCGTCGGCGGCATCAAGTTTCACCACAAAGCCCTCACGCAGCGTGCCTTGCGACGAGCTTACATACAGTTCCGGATTGTCAGGGTCGCTGAACTTGAGATTATACTGGCCTACAAACCACAGGGCGCCGTTGACAAACTCCAGACCGCAGTTCTGGAACCCGTTTTTCGTCTGCACCTTCTCACCGGGGAAGCACTTGGCCCATACCGGCACCAGATTCGTATCGGCACAGAGCACCAGCGGACTCATCACCTCGGTGGGAGCCAGAGTCTTGTCTCCGGCCTTGAGTTCGCTGCCGTCGCCTGTGATATAGCCCTGTGCATATAGCTTGCCGTTGGCATAAATCACTTTCTGACAGTAGGCCACGGAGGCGCTGCCTTCGAATGTAAGCGAATTGCGGTAGTAGCCTTCACTGTCAAGTCCCAGCAGCAGGAAGTCGCCGCAGGCCGTCTGCGGGTCTCCCGTCCAGCTCTTGTTGTTCTCCGGCACAAGTGTCACCGAACTACCGTCGGCCTTGCCTATGGTTACCGGATTTTTATAGTTGATTGCCAGATAGATGTTGTCATTGTCGTCAACGGCCACTGTGCCGAGATTGAACGACTCCGCCCAGAATTCGGCATAGTTGCCCGAGGCCTTCGGACCCGGTTCGGTGCTGAAGTCGACCATGCGGTTCCACTCTATCTCGCCGTCGGCGCTTATCTTGGTCACCATCATGCGGTAATAACGCCGCTCGCATGTCCACTCTACCACAGTCTCATTGCCGGCAGCATCGAAGAGCGACAGATTGCGGTCGGTCATACCGTCGGTATGGCGTACCTTGCTGGCAACCACCATACCGCCGTCGGAGGTCACGGCTGTGCCGCCGACGTTGCTTGCGAAGTCACCGCTGTTGCTGTATACTGTCCACAGCTTGTTGCCGTCGGCATCGGTCTTCAGCAGAGTGAAGTTGCCGTTCTGAGAATTTCCGGCATTGTAAAGCGCTCCTGTATAGAGGTATTCTCCATCATAATTCACATCGGGATCCGATTCTGTGCTGCCGTATGTGCCGAACCAATAGACATTGCCGTTACGGTCGACGCTAACATCGGTCGACTGGTCGCCGGCCGTTGTACTGCCGTCGATCAGTTTGCCCCATTCTACCAATGGTGATGATGTCTGGGCGGCAAGACCCAGCGACAGACTCGCCGCGAAAATTGAAAGTAGCTGTTTCTTCATATGATTTTTGGGATTGGTTGTTTGCTTTGGCGCTGCAAAATTACAACGACAGCCGAAACCGTGAAATACCCGATTTTGATGAAATCACAGGCCTCCCGGAAGCGAAGTTGCCTCATGAAAATTACCCGATTTTGATTATTTCACCATCTGCCGTTTCGTTGTAATTTTGCACACGAAATTATGAACCGCAAAACTATAATTAAATAAATTTTATTTATTCCCTACTCCCCGCTGCTGTCGGCTGCGGCAGAGCCGGCCGACAGCAGCGACTACCTTATCGACAGTATCGCCGACCTGTCCGACGCAATTGTTCTTGGCGAAGTGGTGGTCACGGCAAGGGAAAGCCAGGGTATGACCAGCAGCTCGCGCATCGACCGCTCGGCCATGCAGCATCTGCAGCCCACAAGTTTTTCCGACCTGTTGGAACTTCTTCCCGGCAACATCAGCCAGACTCCTGACATGGGCAAGGCTAACACAATAACACTGCGCGAGACCGGCGGCGTGAGCGCCACAGGCATAAAAGGCGACCTTTCCGACGATTATGCCATCACCTCGCTGGGCACCCTCTTCATGGTGGACGGTGCGCCTCTGAGCGGCGATGCCAATCTGCAGTCGGTGCCCTCCGCCTCCTCGACCGACCCCGAAGCCCGCAGAAGCTCCACCAACAAGGGCGTGGACATGCGCAGCCTCTCTACCGACGACATCGAATCGGTGGAAATCGTCCGCGGCATTCCATCGGCCGAATACGGCAACCTTACGTCCGGCATGGTGAATATCAAGCGTATGCGGCGCCGGACGCCCTTTACCGCCAGATTCAAGGCCGATGAGTACAGCAAGCTTTTCTCGGCCGGAAAAGGCTTCGGTCTCGGACGCCAGCTGCTCAATGTCGACCTCGGATATCTCGACTCCAAGACCGACCCGCGAGACAGCCGCGAGAACTACCGCCGGCTCACCGCTTCGCTGCGCAGTCGTCTCGCCTTCGGAAACGATTCCTCGCGGCTGCGCGCCGACTGGGATCTCGGCGCCGACTTCACCGGCTCTTTCGACAATGTGAAACCGGACCCGGATTTGAACTATAACCGCATCGACGAATACGAAAGCGCTTACCGCCGCATGGCTTTCACATCGGCCTTCACTCTGGTCACTCCTCGGGTGAAATGGCTCAGCAGCATAGTGCTGAATACCTCGCTCAGCTATCAGAGCGACCGGCAGACACGACGCAAGCAGGTGGCGCCTCAGCGGGCATCGGTGGCGCCGGGCGGCTTCGACGAAGGTGTCCACGACGGCCACTACCTGCTGGGCGAGTATATAGCCGACTTTGTCAGCGACGGACGACCGCTGTCGTTCTTCGCCAAACTGCGCGGCGAAGGTTCCCGAAGCCTCGGCATAATGCTCCACAACTATAAGGCCGGCGTCGAATGGCAGACCGACAAGAATTTCGGCCACGGACAGATTTACGACCTCGACCGACCCCTGTCTGCATCCTGGTCGACTCGACCGCGGGATTTCAGCACCATTCCGGCTCTCAATCTCTTCTCTGCCTTCGCCGAAGAGAACCTGAAACTCAATTTCGGCGGCGCACACTCGCTTGAAATGCAGCTCGGCGTACGCACTCAGATGCTCGCGGCTCTCGACAGCCGCTACCTGCTAAGCAACCACATATATGCCGACCCGCGCATCAATGCCGTCTACAATCTGCCTGCATTCGACCTCGCGGCAAGTCCGGTGAGACTGCTGCTCGCCGGCGGCTTCGGTCTCACCACCCGCATGCCGACTGTCGACTACCTCTTCCCCCAGCTGCACTACAACGACATGATACAGCTCAACTACTACGACACCACTGACCCGGTGGCCAACAGCCGTATAAGCTTGCGCACATACATATGCGACCCCACAAACTATCAGCTCCGGGCTGCCCGCAACCGCAAATGGGAAGTGCGGCTCGGCGCCGACTGGAAAGGCAACAGGCTTTCCGTGACGCTTTTCCGCGAGAACATGACATCGGGCTTCCGATACTCCTCCGTATACAGCAGCTACGACCTGCGCCGCTACGATGCCTCCGGAATTGTGCCCGGCTCTCTCGACGGACCGCCCGAACTCGAATCGCTGCCTTATACCGACACCCGGATTCTCGACGGCTACCGCCGCGTGACAAACGGTAGCCGTATCGACAAAAGCGGTATCGAATACCAGCTCAACACCGTCCGCTGGGCGCCTGTCCATACATCACTGATAATCAGCGGAGCCTGGCTGCGCACACGCTACTCCAACTCGCAGATGTTCTTCACGCCGGTCAACGATGTCGTAGGCGGCACTGCCGTGAGCGACTGTTTCGTGGGTCTCTATGCCACCGACGAGGGACGCATCAACGAACAGTTCAACACCAACTTCATGTTCGACACCCAGATTCCACGCTGGGGGCTGGTGTTCTCCACCTCGGTACAGTGCATGTGGTTCGTCAAGACCCGGCGCATGCGCGAAGAAGGGGTGCCGTCGCAGTATATAGCCGCCTCCGATGGCCAGCTGCATACTTATACCGACGATGACCGCAGCGACCTAATGCTCCAGTATCTGGTCCGACATTTCAATGAGGCCGCCTTCCGCACCCAGACAGTGCCGCCTGCAATTTATCTCAATCTCAAGGCCACCAAGCAGATCGGCTCATGGCTGAGAATCTCCGCCTTCGTCAACCGCATCATCGACTACCTGCCGGAATACCAGAGCAACGGACTTACCATCCGGCGTCTGTCAGACGTATATTTCGGCATGGAAGCCAACATCAGTATCTGAAAAAATACATTGCATTATGAAATATCTCTTACTTTCTCTTTTTACTCTGCTGCTGTGTGCCTGCGAAGACAATCTCGGAGGTTCCGGCACCGAACGCACCGCGCTCCATGTGAATCTCGAAATGCCGGACCTGCCCGACGATGCGACTGTCAGCAACCGGATTATCACCGTGTTCAACGTCACCGACCGCTCCTCCGCCACCTATACCCCTGAAAGCGAGATTCTGCTTCTGCCTGGACTCTACGACATCAGTTTCAGCGCCGATGTCGCCAATCCGGGTGCAAGCGCGTCGACCCTCAGGGGCGTGGCTCCCTCGGTAAGCGTGGCCGGCGCCGAACAGTATGTCGATATCAAGGTATACAACAACATCGAAAACGATGACCTTATTATATCGGAAGTGTTCTTCACCGGCACTCTTCAGAGTTCTGGCAACCAGTACTACGGCGACGACTACGTGAAACTGTACAACAACACCGACCACGTGATTTATGCCGATGGTCTGACTCTGTTCGAATCGAAATTCCTCACCACCGAAAAGCGCGACTATACACCCGACATCATGTCGGAAGCAATGACGGTGCAGGCACTGTACACCATACCCGGCTCCGGACAGGATGTACCGGTTCAGCCGGGCGAATCGCTGCTGCTCTGCGACACCGGCATCGACCACCGTGTGGCCAATCCTAATTCATTCGACCTCAGCGGCGCCGACTTCGAATGGTACGACGTAAGCACCAAACCCGGCAACCTCGACATCGACGGGCCGGTGGCGAATCTCGACAAATGGTACTGCTACACTCTGTCGTTCTGGGTGCTCCACAACCGTGGCTTCAAGGCCTTCGGCATTGCACGCATTCCCGTCGACCGCGACAGCTATCTCAAGGATTATCTCTACACCTACGAATACACCCAGGTGACCATCGCCGGAGATTTCCCCATGAGCCAGAGCGCCTACCGCCTGCCAAACGAATGGATTGTGGATGTGGTGAACACCTCGGTCGATGCCAAATATGCCTGGAATCTATGTTCGCCGCAACTCGACTGCGGATACACCGGCTGTGGCACCATCGACCACGACAAGGACCGCTATTTCCACAGTGTCCGCCGCAAACTGCTATATGTCACCGACGACGGACGCGCAGTGCTGAAAGATACCAACAATTCGGCCGAAGACTTCAACGGCATGTGCATAGCCTCCGAAATCGAAAACCAGGGTACAGCCATGGACAGCCGGGGCACTCCCTGCACCTCACGCACCTACGACGGCGTCACCCCAAGACCATGAACAGATTAGCCATTCTTCTGACTGCGCTCTGTCTGGCTCTGTCTGCCGCCCATGCGGCAGACTCTACGCTGGTGGCTCTCGAGTACGACCGCACCGGACTCTGGCGCATCGCTGCCGAAGCCTACGACAACCCTGCCGTTGGCCAGTGGCGGCTACCCTGCGGATACACTTCGGTCGACGCCGGATACTCCCGTATGGCCAAGGATTATCACTGGAAGGGAGGTGCCGAGACATTCACCCGGGCCGGAAGCTCGACTCTGACCGGCGCGGCACAGTATACCAACGGCCGACGGAAAAACATGCCATGGTGCGAGACTTCCGACCCCGAACTGCTGTATCCCTACCTGCTGGCCGACTCTACCGGCGGAGCGCTGTCGTCGGAGACATATTCGTTCTGCGGTTCCTATGCCGACCGGCGCGGACGCTGGGCCTGGGGCGCCGCCCTCGGTTACAAAGCCACCCTCGAATACCGCAATGTCGACCCGAGACCCCGCAACGTGGCAGGTTGTCTCGACGCTTCGGCAGGTGCCGCCTTCGATGTCGCAGGCGGATACATGGCCGGAGCCGCTGTCTCCTTCCGGAGATACACCCAAAGCAATGAAATAGAATTCAAATCGGAGATGGGTGTAGATAAAATCTACCACCTCACCGGCCCGCAGACCCACTACGCGCGTTTCGCCGGAACCGGACTCTCGACCCACTACCGGGGCTACAGCTATGGCGCCGGACTCACGCTCTATCCCCGCAGCGGCCACGGAGCCTTCTTCTCCGCCAAAGCCTCGCAGTTCTGTTTCGACAACATACTCAGCGACCTGAACAAGCTACCCATGGCTTCGGCGACAGAACGTTCGCTGCAGTTGCAGACCGGCTGGCTGTTCCCCGGCTCCCGCACTCTGAAGGGGGTGAACGTGTCGTTCAACACATTGCGCCGCCACGGCAGAGAGAACATTTTCGGCGATGCCACATCGGGTGTGTATCCGCAGATTGCATCCATACCCATGTATGCCCGCAATGCAAGCACCTTGTCGGCCTCCCTAATGCTCGGAACTGATGTCGGCCGCACCCGGATGCGTCTGCTTCTTACTCCGGCCTACAGCTACAGTTCGCAGCTGTATCTCTCCCCACGCTACAGACAACGCAGCCGTATGTTCGCTCCCAAAGCCGAATTTTCAGCCTCTGTGCAGGCTACTCCGGCCAGTCTGATTCTCGCCTCGGCCTTCTACAGCCGCTCCATGGCAAACCCGCAGCTCTACGGCCTGCGGCTTACTTTCGCCCGAATGACAGGAAAACGCCTCGGACTCACCGCCGACGCTTCATTCTCACACGGCAAAGACTATCTGAATTCAACTATAAACAATTTCGAAACAACCATCGGACTTATATTCTGAAATGAAAGCTATTTTGTCAGCATTTTTCGCCGCTGCCGCCTTGTCGCTGTCAGCCGCCAATCCGATTCCACCGGACCCGTCGGTGCGTATCGGTACTCTTGAAAACGGTCTTACATACTACATCCGCCAGAACGCCATTCCGGCCGGACAGACCGACTTCTTCCTCGCCCAGCGTGTCGGCTCGGTCAACGAACTTGACAACCAGCAGGGTCTGGCTCATTTTCTCGAACACATGTGCTTCAACGGCACCGAACACTTCCCCGGCAACTCGCTCATCGGCTATCTCGAAGGTCTGGGCGTGAAATTCGGAGCCAATCTCAACGCCTACACCGGTACGGACGAGACCGTATACAATATCTGCCAGGTGCCCTCGGCAAGGCAGTCGGCTCTCGACTCCTGCGTGATGATTCTCGGTGACTGGAGCGGACGGCTACTGCTGACCGACAGCGACATTGACGATGAACGCGGCGTAATCCGAGGCGAGATGCGGCAGCGCTCCAATCCCGGCAACCGAATCCTGACTGCCCTCGCCCCGGAAATCTACCAAGGAAACATCTATGGCTACAGAATGCCCATAGGCAAAGCCGAGATTATCGACAATTTCAAAACCGACGACCTGCGCGACTACTACCACAAATGGTATCACCCGCGCAATCAGGCTGTAATCATCGTCGGCGACATCGACCCGGACTTTATGGAACAGAGCATCCGGCGCCACTTCGACGGCCTTGCAGCGGGTCCACAGGCCCGCATAGCCGCAGAAACATCAGTAGACGACAATCCCCTCCCGATTTTTGTCTGCGGAACTGACCCCGAACAGGCATCCGACATGATTCAGCTCTATGTCAAGGACCTGCCGCTACAGGCCGGAGAAGAAGGCACTATCGATGAAATACGCCGCGACTATATCCGCACTCTTGTCTCCAATATGCTTGTCGAACGCTTCGATGCGCTGGAAAACACCCCCGACTGTCCATGGCGCAATCTCGGCATAGGTTTCGGAAAATTCCTGCTCTCCGGCTCTCGCGAGGCTCTGATGCTCAGAGCTTCGTCTGACTCGGCACCGCAAGCGAGAGCCGCTCTCCGTGCGTTCCGGACCGAACTGCTCCGGGCCGCTCTCCACGGTTTTACCGACACCGAACTGCAGAGAGCCCGTCTCAGCGCACGCGCCGACCTCAACAGCCGCATGGCAAACGTAGCCAATGAAAGCAACACTGTGCTCGGACGGCGCTTCGTCAAGCACTTCATCCGCGGCGGTGCACTGATCTCCACCGAACAACTCTACAAAATGATGGCCGGCGTGGAACGCACCACCACCCTCGACGAAGTAAACCGCTACTTCGCGAACCTCATAGCCGCCGACGGCCGCAACTCGGTGACTTCGGTATATGCTGCCGCCGATGATGCCGACAGTCTGACCGCCGACATAATCCGCGCCGACGCCATGGCTCTCGACACCGCCGCCATCACTCCCTTCGTCGACGGATTCGCCGGTCGCGAACTTATGGACTCGCTCCCCGAGCCCGGGCAGATCACAGCTGAAAGCGCCGCTCCGTTCGGAGCCACGATGCTCACTCTGTCGAACGGCATACGGGTATATCTGCGTCAAAGCGGCGAAAAGCCCGATGAAGTGATGATTCACGGCATAAGTCCCGGAGGATTCTCAATGAATTACGACCCCGCGCTCAAAGCTGTCTACAAACTTTGCGATGAAGTGGTGGCGGCAAGCGGATTCGGCGGCCATTCATCGTCGGATCTCAAAAAACTTCTGGCCGGACGCAATGTGAAATCGCTGGTTAAAATCGGCAATACATCCGAGGAAATCACCGTAGTGTCGTCGCCCGCCGACCTCACCACCGCCTTTCAGCTGCTATATCTGAAAGCTACCGCCATAAACCGCGACGACAATGCGTTCGGCGCGATAATGGCCGCACAGCGCAGCAAACTCAGCCGACCGGTGCAGACTGCCACCTATGCCATGGGCGACACCATACATTCGATTGTATACCGGCGCCATCCCTTAGGTGCCAAACTCAACGCCGCCGACCTCGAATCAATGGACTACGACAAAGTCCTCGACCTCTACCGCGACCGCTTTGCCGACATGGGCGACTTCACCTTTGTGGTCACGGGCAACTTCAGCGCCGACAGCATCCGACCGCTGCTTGAGACCTATCTGGCCTCGCTCCCGTCCGCAGGCCGCAAAGAGCGTGCCCGCGACACCGGCTACGGATTCTTCAGCGGTGAGGGCAAATTCAGCTACACCCATCCGATGACTGAGCAGCCGCAGTCCATCTCCTACTCGTTCTTCAACGGCGAGTGTCCTTACGACCTGCAGCACATACTTCTGGCCCAGGCCTTCGGACAGATTCTCAAAAGCCGTCTGCTCGCCGACATTCGCGAGGCCCGCGGCATCACCTACAGCATCAACAGCCACTGCTCCGTGACCGCCGGGTTCAACGGGCCCGACACTCCCTCCCGTTTCATCCTGCCTGTATATGTGAAGGTGGCTCCCGGCCATGAGGACGAATGCTTCGAGGCTGTCAGATCCACTGTCAGAAGCCTCTGCGAGGAAGGCCCCACAGCCGAGGAGCTGGCCAAAGTAACAGCATATCTTTCAAAGAATATCGCCGAAAACCGGCGCGACAACGCCTACTGGGACACTGTGCTCAAGGTCTACGACCAGTTCGGTCCCGACATGGACAGCGGCTACGAGGAGCTGGTGGCCGCTCTTACTCCGGAGGCCGTGCGCGACTTCGGCGCCACCTTCATCAAAGGCGCCGACCACGTTGAAATTTCCATGCTGCCTGAATGACAGTTCTGTCTATGCAAGGAAAGCGGTATACGGCATGGAGCCGTATACCGCTTTCTCTTGCTTTATTGATTTTAGAACCTATTCGGTGACTCTGAAACGTACTTTGCCGCGGATGTCGCCGGCCGAAGCTCCTGTGAGAGCCTCGAAATCGCCGGGCTCATATACCCAGCAATGCTTTTCCGCATCGAAATAGCTCAGAGCATCACGCCCGATTTCAAAGCTCACCTCGGCTGTCTCTCCGGGCTTGAGGCTTACTTTCCTGAAACCCTTCAGCTCTTTTACCGGACGCTCCACACTCGACTTGAGATCGGAGATATAGAGCTGGACAACCTCCTTGCCTTCGCGGTCTCCTACATTGGTGACCGGAACCGTTACCGTAAACACATCATTGCCGCTGCCGCTGCTGCGGTCGACAGTAGGCTTGCCGTACTCGAAACGCGTATAGCTGAGTCCGTGTCCGAAGGGGAAGGTGGGTTTCAGCTTGTTCTTGTCGGTAAAGCGATAGCCCACAAAGACACCCTCGTTGTAAGGCATGTCCATGACCTCGTTGCCGAGTTCGTCCACACCCGGATGACCCGGATATTCACCGAGGCGGTGGGCGCCGACCTGGTCGAGCGATGCATAATAGGTGTAGGGAAGGCGTCCGCTGGGATTAACGTCGCCAAGCAGAAGCGATGCCAGTGCGTTGCCGGTCTCGTTGCCCAGATACCATGCCTGCATGATTGCCGCCACTTTCGAAGTCCAGGGCATGGCCACACCCGTACCGCTGATATTGATTACTGCCAGATTCGGATTTGCCTTTGCAAGAGCCTCGATCAGCTCATTCTGGCCATAGGGCAGGTCCATTGTCTCGCGGTCGCTGTCTTCGCAGTCCTGGTGATTGCTTTTGTTCAGACCGCCGAAGAAAAGCACTATATCGGCCTCGCGGGCCACACGGAGTGCCTCTTCCTTCAGTTCATCGGCCGACCGCGGGTCGTTCAGATCCTGACCGGTCACCACTCCGTTGTATTCGCCTGTCGGATCTCCTACGTATCCTCGGGCATACACAATCTCGGCCTTGTCGCCGACGCGGGCTCTCAGGCCGTCGAGCGGAGTCACCTCATAGCGGGCTTTGAGCGACGAGGAGCCACCGCCTACCGTCATCATCTTGATGGCATTCTCTCCGATTACGGCAATGCGGCGTGTCTTGCCCAGGTCGATGGGCAGCAGGCCTCCACGGTTCTGGAGCAGCACCACTCCTTCCTCACCGATTCTGCGGCATGCCTCCACATGTTCGTCGGAACCCATCGAACCGAACGGACGCTTGCGGTCCATGGCAGTGCGCATGGTAAGGCGGAGCACCCGGCGCACTTTATCATCGAGTTCATCGGTGCCATAGGTGCCGTCCTGTATCCCTTTCAGATAAGGCTCGGCCAGAAAGTAATTGTCATACGCGTTGGAGCGTCCGTTGCTGAGGCCGTCGGTCCACGAACCGAATTCCATATCCAGACCGCCGCTCACGGCTGTCCGTGTATCGTGAACCGCGCCCCAGTCGGAAATCACTGCACCGTCCCACTGCCATTCACCTTTGAGGATGTCGTTCATCAGTATCGGATTATAGCTGGCATGCTCGCCGCGGAACAGGTTGTAGCCGCCCATGAACGACCATGCTCCGCCTTCCTGCGCGGCCGCGCGGAATCCGGGCAGATATATCTCGTAGAGTGTCCGGTCATCGACAATCGGGTTGGATGTATGACGGTTGATTTCGTTGTTGTTGAGCGCGAAATGCTTCACACAGGCCGCCACGCCGTTGCTCTGCACTCCCTGCACATAAGGCACCACCATCTGTGAAATCAGATAGGGGTCTTCGCCCATGTACTCGAAGTTGCGTCCGTTCAGCGGCGTACGGTAGACGTTGATGCCCGGGCCAAGTATCACGCACTTGTTGCGGAAGCGGGCTTCCTCGCCTATGCTCTTGCCATACAGACGCGACATTTCGGGATCCCAGGTGGCGGCCAGGGCGGTAAGCGACGGAAAAGCCGTGCAGGAGTCGTTGGTCCAGCAGGCCTGGTCCCACTCGTCCCACAACACTTCCGGACGCACACCCATCGGGCCGTCGGTACACCAGAGTTCGGGAATTCCGAGGCGGGGTACACCGGGAGCGCTGAATTTGCTCTGGGCGTGTATGATATTGATTTTCTCCCGCAGAGTCATCCGTCCGAGCGCGTCTTCCACCCGCTCGTCAAGCGGCTTGCTGTCATCGAGATATACAGGGGTATTGCCCGCAGCCGGCAAGGCTGCGAGCAATGCAATACCAAAAAACAATTTTTTCATAGCGGATTTTCAGTAGTTTGAATTCCGGGGGCGGCATTCTGTCGCCCCCGGAGCGGATTTTAGCCTAAGATTCCTTATAGTTTTTCCATATTGAGCGTGCCGGAGCTGATGCCCTTGCTCAGGTCTACGGTAAGGCGGTAGGTGGCACCCTGTTCAAGCTGCACACCGTCGGCAAGCTCGATGTTTCCGTCGGCGTTCTGTTTCAGAAGTGCGGATGTGCCTCCGGTCATCTTCAGCGTTCCGCCACCGAATTCACCTCCCCAGCCGTTCTGGTGGAAGAGCTTCATGGAGATGTAGTCGAAACGGAAGCGGTCGCCGTAGGAAGAGCCGTTTTCAGGTCCGGCCTTACCGGTGAAGCGGTATACGCCCGGAGCTGTCTCCGCCATGCAGTAGGCACGGCCTGCATCCCAGCCGAACTGCTTGTTCATCGAGGGTGAGCCTACGCCCCAACCCATCATCCATATGGCACCGCTGCCGTTGTCCTGAAGGGTCATGTCGCTGCCATCGGCATTCACGCGGACTGCAGTCAGCGAAGAGGAAAGCTTGTCGAGAGTCACGTTGTAGTAACCGCTTACGGGCAGGAAGGTGATGTCGCCGGTGTCTTCATTGAATCCGAAGTAATCGGGGTCGTACCACAGGTCGAACACACCGCTGAATTCGCGGAATGTGAGCTGGCTGTTCTGGTCGAGCTTGATTACAGTGGAATACAGCGAATTGTCGCTGGTCGACATTTTCTGATTGTTCAGATACACAGGCTTCTCCTCGAACTGCTGTTCGCCCTTGAAGTCGACAGTCATGATTGCATCGTGGATGCCCTGAGTCAGGTCGAGTGTGATTACATACACACCGTTGTCCTGAAGCACCACACCATCTTCAAGGAAGAGGTTGCCGTTGTCGTGGCCGTTGTCGCCTGTACCGACACCGATGAGCGACGATTTCGACACCAAGTCGGCTCCGGTCAGTTCGACACCCCAGCCCATCTGGCCGAAGAACTTGAAGTTGATGGCATCCACGGCCACAGTCTTGCCGCCTACCACTGTCATCTGGTAGGTCTTCTCACCGGTGGGAGCCATACAGAGAGCCTTCTCAGTAGTCCAGCCTACTGCATTGGAGAGCGACGGATGTCCGATGCCGTCGCCGATAATCCAGGCGGCGCCTGTACCGTCTTCGTTGAGTGTGGCGGGATCGCTGCCCATGAGTTTATACACCCGGAAATACTGCATCTTTGTGTCTGCAATGATGCGGTAGTTGCCCTGATAGGCGTTGAAGGTAAGCGAGCCGTCGGCATTCTTCACGAAGTAGTCGGGGTTGATCCACCAGTCGTTGAAGTCGGGGAAGCCCTCGGGTATCAGCACATCGCCCTTTGCAAGGTTCATGTCGACAGCCGATGTGGTCTCGTCGATAGCCTCAAGCTGCTGGCCGTTGAGGCTCATCACCACAAATGGCGAGCCTTCGAATGTGAAGGTGTTGAAGCTGATGGTATAGCGTCCGGGAGCGCCGTTCGAGAAAGGTATCGAGCCATCGGCGCCGGGCTTTATCTCGCTGTTCTCATATCCGAAGACAATCTCGTTGCCGTTCTCGCCCATGGCCGGAGCCACTATCTTGCCGCGCATTTCCGCAGCGAAACGCTGGGTCACGGAGTATTCATTCCGGGCATCACGCTGCATCACATACTCCTCGCCGTCTTCGGTAAGGAAGGTCAGCTGCGGATAGTCGGGGTGAGTCACGCTCACCTCGTAGAGCTGCTCGGTGGTGGTGAAATGGATATTCTGGAGTGTGAGGCGCAGTGTGGCCTTGCCGTCGGGGATATTGGCGTAGTAAGGCACCAGAATCTTGCCGCTGTAGTCGGCTCCGCTCACCTTGGTGCGGATTACTTCCTCGCTCACCAGTTCATCGCCGAAATAGAGTTCGGCGTGGATGGTGCTCAGAGGCACTTCGGGGTCGGAGGCGTTGACTGTGAAGGCGAGGCTGTCGCCGAAACATGCCTGGCCAAGATTGCCGGTGACATTCATCACCGGATTGCCGGGGGCGAGTTCATCGTCGTTGCAGGCGCTGAACAGAGCTGCAGCCCCGAGCAACATTGCTAAATGCTTTGTATATTTCATGATTGATTGCTTTGAAAGTTGGAGCTTATTTCCACGCCAGCGACACTGCGCTGCGTGCGGGCACACTTACAGGGAAATGGTGGCTGCCGTCGTCGACAGTGGCCTTGATTTCTTCGGCCGAGCTGTTGCTGAGCACCAGGGCATAGCTGTTGTCGGGATTGCGGAAAGCCGTATAGGTAAGACCTTTGGCAGTAAAGCCTTTGGTACCGATTCGTACGGCATCGGGCTGCACCACACTCGACATGTGCGCTATGATGTAATAGTGGGAGTTGCGGGTCAGAGTCGTGTAGTTGCGGTTGATGTCCACGGCGCCGTAGCAGGTGGAGCATCCTCCCGGACGATAGGGACCGTAACGGCCGTTGCTGTCCTCGCCGAGCATCAGGTTCCAGACTATCACACCCTTGCACCAGCGGTTGACTGTGCCGAGCGCCACCTGTTCCATATCGTCGGTCAGACGGCTGTCGAGATTGTGTCCGTCGTTCCATGTGCCGATGGAAGTCTCGGTGAACACCAGGTCCATGCCGGGAGTGGCGTTGTGGACCACGGTAAGTTCGTCCTTGTCGCCGCCGTAATTGTGGTAGGCTGCGCCATCGAGATACTCACGCGCTTCGGCATCCTGATATATTTTGGTGGGATAGCTTTTCTGGTCGGCCATGTTGTCGTAGTTGTAGTTATGGTCGAAGGCATACACCTTTGTGTCAAGACCGGCGCGTTTCAAAGCGGGGCCGAGTCCGTTCTTCACAAAGTCGCGCTCTTCTTCCCAACCCATATACATCGAGGCGCTGTTGCCACGGTTGAGAGGCTCGTTCTGCGGTGTCACGGAGTAAATGGTGATGCCGTTGTCCTTCATCGCCTGAATCCATTTCACGAAGTACTCGCCGTAGTCGGCGTAATATTTCGGATTCAGCTGGCCGGATGTCCAGCTTTCATAAGGTTTCAGTTCGCTGAGGTTGTTGACCTTCATCCAGCGCGGAGCTGTCCATGGTGTACCCATGATTTTCAAGGACGGATTTATGGCCAGAATCTCCTTGAGTACCGGAATCACATAGTCCTTGTCTTCGCTGGAAAGCGCGAAGTTTTCCAGACCCTCCTTGTCGCAGCAGGTAAATTCACTGAGAGAGAAGTCGCTGCAACCGATCGATATGCGCACATAGCTGAATCCGTAGCCGTCGGAGGGCGAGAATGTGGTCTCGAGAAACTCCTTGCGGTCCTCCGGCTTCATGCGCATGAGATTGTAGCAGGTCGAACCTGTGATGGCGGCGCCGAAGCCGTCCATGGTCTGAAATTCTTCCGACGGCACCATATGTATGGTCGAGGGCGACATATTGTCGGTGGAGCTGAAGTCAATCCACGATTCGGTCAGATCCTTGGAGCGGTTGGCTGTAGTGGTCAGTACGCGCACATCGCCGGTGGCCGGTTCTTCCACTGCCGGCGGATTCTGTTCTCCGGGAGTGGTCTTTTCGTCGCCGCACGATACCGTCATGATGCCGGCGGCCAGTAGTGTTGCTATTATCACGTGTCTGCTGTTCATGAAATTACACATTTATCAATATCCCGGATTCTGTACTATGTTGGGGTTGGTGTCGAGTACGCTCTGCGGTATGGGCAGCAGATAGCTGTTGGCATCGTAAGGTACAGCCAGAGGCAGGCGTCCGGAGTCGCTGCGCTGTGCGGCGGCCATGGCGCTTTCCACAAGGTCGAGACGTACCAGATCGAACCAGCGTTCGCCTTCGCATGCGAGTTCAAGGCGACGCTCGTTGACATAGGCGTTGAACAGATTGTCGCGGCTGCTTTTTTCCGAAGCCGTGAGTTTTGCCACTCCGGCACGCTCGCGGATGCGGTCGATTATCTCGGCTGCCGCCTGCAGATTCTGGTTCTCGCCGTTGATCAGAGCCTCGGCCTTGAGCAGAAGCAGGTCGTCATAGCGGAGGAAATATACATTGCTGTAGCCCGAACGTACCTTGTACATGAACGCGTAGTTGTCGCTGGGATAGTAGTTGCTCCAGCCGCATTCGTAGTATACCACGGTCTGCTCCTTGCGCTTGGTGTCACCGACTTTGTCGAAGGCGGCAAGAAGGTCGCGCGAGGGGGTGATCCACTTTGCCCATGAGAATGAGTTGTCCCAGTCTTCGAGGCAGCGGCCGTACATCCACGACGCCCAGTTGCCCGAGCCTACCGGATAGTGTACCTCAAGTATCGACTCTACAGTGTTGGTATAAAGCGGTGTGGCGGAGAAACCGTCCTTGACGGGGCCGTCGATGTTGAAAAGATCGCCGTACTCGGGGCAGAGGTCGTAGCCGCGGGCAGCCAGCTCATCGACATACTGTATCACCTTGGCATAGTCGCGGACAGGCTTCTCGGCGTATACCTTGGCGAGAAGGGCGCGGGCCACATCCTTGCTGAAGCGGGTCTTGTCGCCGTTGCCTTCGGGCGCATAGCGGAGTGCGTCGTTGAGGTCGGCAAGTATATAGGCATAGGCTTCGGCCTCGGTGTTCTGTGGCGGGAAGTAGCTCTCGTACGACTCCGATATGTTCTCCGAAGTAATGTCCTTGGGGATGGTGGTGATGATTGGTATGTTGCCCCACATGCGCACCATGCGGAACCAGATGAAGGCTCTCAGTATCTCGGCCTGCGCACGCATGGTGTTGACTTCATCGGCGCTGAGACTGCCGTCGCCGACTTTCTCCACGCTTATGATGAACTTGGTGCATTTGGCGGCCTGAAGCATGTAGTAGTCCCAGTCGCGGTTCACGCAGAGGGTGGTTCCGTTGAGGTCGTTGGTGGCGGGGTCGACCACTTCCGAGCCGGTGGTTCCGGCGTAGGCATTATCGGAATGCACGTCGCCGATAAGGAGCCAGTCGAGCTGCAGCTGGTTCTGGTTGCCCCGGAAATCCTCGTATAGGGCGGTCAGCGCGCTCTCGGCGTCGGCCCGGTTCTGATATACGACTTCTTCTTCGGGGTTGTCGATCGTACCCTCTGTCACATCGGAATAGTCGCTCACAGGCTCATAGTCGAGACCGCAGCCGGCAGTCATCACCGACAGAACCATGATTCCGCTGATTATATATTTGTTTTTCATTTGATTTGCTATTTAAAAGTCAACATTGATGCCGAACACAAAACTCTTGCAGTGCGGATATGTGCCCCAGTCGATGCCCTGCACGGCACCGCTGCTGCCCCACTGGTTCACCTCGGGGTCCATGCCTGAATAGTGAGTGAAGGTAATCAGGTTGGAGGCTGTGAAGTAAGGCTGGATACGGGTGATGCCGAGACGCTTCATCCACTTGCCGGAGAAGTCATACGACAGCGATATGTCCTTGACTCTGATGTAGCTGCCGTCTTCCACGAAGTATGTGGAGTTGCGCATGTTCCATCCGGCCTTGGGCATGTCGGTGATCTGGCCGGGGATCTGCCAGCGGCGAAGCACTTCGGTGGTCTGGTTCTTGCCGTCGTACATGCCTTCGGTCTCCATACGCGAGGCGTTGAAGATGTCGTTGCCGTAGCTGCCCTGCAGGAAGATGCTCAGATTGAAACCCTTGTAGGAGAATGTATTGGTCATGCCGAATGTAAAGTCGGGATTCGGGTCGCCGATGAAGGTACGGTCGCTGGAACTGATTCGTCCGTCGCCGTTGATGTCCTCGTATATCATAAGACCGGTCTCGGGATCTACTCCCTGGGCCACATAGCCGTAGAATCCGCCAAGGGCGCGGCCCGGTTCGTTGCGCACCACTGCCTCGTTGACTGTCTCCGAGGTCACGGCGTCGAGATATACTTTCTGGAGTTCGAGCTTGGTGAGTTTGTTGCGGTTGAACGACATGTTGAGGTTGGTTGTCCATTCGAACTCACCCACAAAGTTGTGCGATGTGATGCCGAACTCGAAGCCCTGGTTGGTCATTTCGCCCTCGTTGCGCTGTATCGAGCTTGCTGCGGCGCTGCCCGAAGGAAGCGATACCCACATGAGCATGTCGGTGGTTTTCTTGTAGTACCAGTCGGCGGCAAGTTCGATGCGGTTGTTCAGCACCGAGAAGTCGATGCCGACACCGGTCTGGGTGGTTGTCTCCCATGTAAGGTCACGGGTACGGAGGTTGGCCTGTGTGATGGTGGGCACGGCTGTCTGGTTGCCGTCCTCGAACCAGGGCACACGGTTTATATTGTAGCGCTGCAGATAGGCATAGTCACCCACACCGTCCTGGTTGCCGGTCTTACCCCAGCCTGCGCGGAGCTTGAGGTCGCTCAGCCATGTCTGGTCTCTGAGCCACTCTTCCTGCGATATGCGCCATGCGGCAGATACGGAGGGGAAGGCTTTCCAGCGGTGGTCGGGATGCAGTTTCGACGAACCGTCATAACGGATATTGGCGGTTGCCAGGTATTTCGAGTCGTAGTTGTAGCTTACTCGGCCGAGATAAGAGAATATTCCCCACTGCGAGGCGCTTGAGCCTGTGCCTGTCCAGCTGATCATGTTGGCGGCGTTGAGTGTCTCGATTTTGCCATTGCGGTAGTACTGGCCGTTGATCCAGTTGTTGGAGTAGTTGGAGTCGGTCCAGGATGTACCGGCCATCACCTGCATGCTGTTCTTACCGAAGCTGAAATTGTAGTTTGCCACATTGTCCCAGGTCAGCACGGTGTTCTGGTTGCGGGCGTCATATCCTGTACCGCCCTGTTCGCGGCCCCAGGTTGTCAGTTCGGGGTCGAGGAAGGAGGTGTCCCAGCCATGACGGCGGTCCATGGTGAACTTAGAGGAGAAGGTCAGACCCTTGTAGATGTCGAACAACAGTTCGCCCGATGCTATAAGGCGGTTCTCACGACTGCGGTTGCTCTGCTGGCGTGCCTCGTTTTCAAGCGGACTCTGCATGTTGAGGCCGTAGAAGTTGTTGTAGAAGCGGTCGGGGTTTTCAGGATCCCAGATCGGCGCATAGGTCGGAGTGTTGATTACCGACAGAATCACACCGCCTCGGTTGCCCACTGTTCCCATGGCGCCGCCACCGTTCGATGAATAATCGGAGTACACGATATTGGCCTTTGCGGTAAGCCATTTGCGGAGTTTGCCTTCTACATTGGCTCTGAAATTGAAACGCTGGAAGAAGGAGCTCTTCAGTATGCCCTGGTCGCGCTGGTAGCCGCCGGAGAGGTAATAGCTGATTTTCTCGGTGCTCTGCGACACGGCCAGCTGATAGCTCTGGGTGCTGCCGGTACGGTAGGTCTCGTCGAACCAGTCGGTCTGGTCGGTCAGTCCGTCGGGGAGTTTCACCAGTCCGATTTCATCCATAAGATCCTTGTACTGGGCGGCATTGAGCACATCCATCTTTTTTGCCACGCGTGTGAAACCGCCCTGCAGGTTCAGTGAGATTCGAGCATCGGAGCTGCGTCCCTGCTTTGTGGTGATTATCACAACACCGTTGGCACCACGCGAACCGTAGATTGCCGCCGAAGAGGCGTCTTTGAGTATCTGCATGTTCTCGATGTCGCCCGGCGAGAGGAAGTTTACGTTGTCGACAGGCACTCCGTCAACGACATACAGTGGTTCGTTGGAGCCGTTGAACGATGTTGTACCGCGTACACGCACTGTCATGCCGCCGCCGGGAGCACCGGTGGGCTGCTGCACTGCCACACCTGCGGCCTTGCCCTGGATGGCCTGGGCCGCCGACACGATCGGACGGTTGGCAAGTGCGTCCTCGCCTACTGTCGACACGGCGGTGGTAAGGTCTTTGCGCTTCACCGAGCCATAGCCGATCACAACCACCTCGTCAAGGCTTGTGACGTCTTCGCTCAGAATCACGTTCATGCCTGCCGAGGCCGGAAGTTCGCGACTCACATATCCTATATAGGAAAATACGAGTACAGTGCCATTGGGTACTGTCATGGTGAAATTGCCGTCGAAATCGGTAGTTGTTCCGACTCCGGGCCGGTCCTTGATTTCCACGCTTACACCAATCAGCGGCTCACCCTGCGAGTCGCTCACTGTTCCGCTGGCTGTGATGTCGGCCGCATAAGCCGGCATTGCCCCAAGCAGAAGCATAGTGAATCCGAGAACCAATGCTAAAAGATTGCACTTCTTTTTCATTCGGAATTAGTTTTAGGTTATATTATTTTATGTCAGTTTTTCAGGTTTCCTGTTTGATACGGTCTGTTTCCGCATCTGTTTCCGATGCTACAAAATTATAAATTATTTCAATGCCCTGTATATGGCGGTAAAGGGTCGAGGTAAACCATACAGCAACTATAAACGCCGCATAATCAATAGTTTGTCTTATGCGGCGTTTTGTAAAAAAGTAAAGTCTCCGGAGATGACTGAAAAGTGCTATGACGGACGTTCCATGAATTTTCCGAGCCTGCGCACGGCCTCGGCGAAATCTTTTTTCTCTATAATCGCTTTGTTGCGCACTTTGAATCGGTTGTTATAGACTGTCTGCGGCGAACAGTGCAGAAACTCGGCTATCTTCACGCTGTCGGTGATGCCAAGCCGCACAAGCGCATAGATGCGCAGCTCCGTATTGAGCAGCTCGCCTTCCTTGGGCACGATGCGCTTGTCGTCCTGCAGAAGCGAATTGAAGTCGCTTACAAAATCGGGATATATATGCAGAAACACGCTGTCGAACGATTTATAGAAATCCTTCAGCTCGTCTTTCATCATGTCGCTGTCGGTCTCGGCCTCGATTTCCTTGAATTTACGAGTAACGGCCTTCACGTGTATGCTCTTGCGGAAGTCCTCGAGTTTGCGGATGTAGTTCGAGCATATGGTGAAGATATAGCCTATGTATTCTTCTTTCACATAATTCGCCTCATTGAGGTCTTCGTTTTTCTGCTGGAGGTCGGCATTGAGTTCTTTAAGGCGGGCGTTAGCTTCGGCAAGCTGGTTGCGGGCCTGGCTGAGTTCTTCCACACTTCGGTTGAGTGTCTTGTTGGCACAGTCGAGATTACGTCCCTGACGCCGCAGACGCCTGTTCTGGAATATGATTATGCCTATGGTGGCCGCAAGTATGGCCGACAGCACGCACACCAGTATCAGGAACATTCTCAAGCGCTTTTGCTGCTGCCGGTTTCGTTCCTGATAGGCTTTGCTCACAATGTCGAGCGTCCGCAGGTTGCCGAACGATGCCACACGATTGGGATAGCCGATGGCCTTGCTGAGGCTGTAGTTGATATAGTTGTAGGCGCGGTCGATGTCGCCTTTCGCAAACATTATCCGCGCAAGTTCTTCGAGCGATGCTATTTCGGCGTTGGCTATTCCTACATCGATGATTGCCGACAAGGCCATATATCGCTCGAAATTGCCCATGTCGCCGCTCTGCTCGTACAGTTTCGACAGAATGTAGGCATCCTTGGCGTCTTGACGGCTGTCGAGTGCGGAGTGTCCGAGCCGCTGCGTCAATGCCGATATTATGCCGCTGTCGCTGCGCTCGGTGCCCGCGACATACCAGCCGCGATACCACAGATATTCGGGATGCTCCGGCTCTATTATGTCCATTATCCTGTCTTTGTATATCCTCTCGCGGACAAAGTATTCGTTGGCTTCGCCGCCGGTGTAGGTGCCCAGATGGCTGTAGAGGTATATCATCTGACCGTAATAGCGTATCTTCAGGTCTTGTGTCAGCGATGCCGTGTCTATGCCGCTCATAATCGCCTCGGCTTCTTTCAGCAGGCCGGTGGCTGCAAGCAAATTCGATTTGTCGATCAGACTCCGGTCGCGCCATTGCGGGTTTCCGGCTGCTTCCGCCAGCTTCAGGTTTTCATTGATATAATGCATGGCGGAGTCGGAATTATATGTGACGTACTCGTCGAACAGCAACGTGTTGACTGCATAACGGTCGGCATCGCCTGCGGCGGAATTGCGGCGCGACGCAAGCCCGGCAATGCGCATGAGCTTTATCTGTTCGTATTCTTCGCTTCGCTCTATCATCGAATCGAGTTTGGAAAGGATGTCGCCGGATGTGCTTGACGGGTCTCCGCATGCCAGCGAACACAGAGCGGACAATATCAGTATCAGTACTATGTACGGTGCTGTTTTCATGGTTGTTCGTTTTCTTCGGCAAAGTTAACGAAAGTATTTTGAATCGGCACTCTCGTAGTTGATATATTTCACTGACGCAAAAAAAAACCGCACTCCCGAAAGAGTGCGGCTTAGTGTATCTGTGTCTGGACTACAGATTAGTCCTGGTTGAGGTTCACACGCTTGAACTCTACAGCCACGAGACCCTTCTGAGTCTGCTCAAGGTACTGGGCAATAGTGAGGTTGCCGTCCTTGATGAATTCCTGTTCCATGAGGCAGGATTCCTTGTAGAATTTCTGCAGACGACCCT
The DNA here is from genome assembly GCA_947177365.1 of uncultured Porphyromonadaceae bacterium. Classification (GTDB taxonomy): domain Bacteria; phylum Bacteroidota; class Bacteroidia; order Bacteroidales; family Muribaculaceae; genus CAG-873. The sequence goes on from CAMWUD010000010.1 coordinate 23,721, forward strand.
TGGTGATGTTTTCGATCATCTGTTCGGGCAGGTTTGCAGCCTTTGCTTCAGCGGTTTCCTTGATAATCACGCGAGCCTTGTCAGCTTCTTCAGCGGTGAGCCAGCCCTTGGTGATGTTTGATTCGATGTGGTCTTCGCTGTCCACGAGGTTGGGGTTGATGCCGGCTTTCTTGAGAGCGTTCTCAACTGCCTTCTTCACCTGCTCCTGCTTGGTCTTTTCGATAGCCACAGCCTTTTCGCTTTCAACCACGTCAGCGGGTACGCTGGCCTGGTCTACAGCCACGGGGTTCATCGATGCAACCTGCATTGCCACGTCGCGGCCTACCTGGAAGTCTACACCCTCGAGGTTGAAACCTACGATTGTGGAGAGCTTGTTGCCAAGGTGGTTGTAAGAAGTGGTGCTGGGAGCTTCGAGCCATTCGTATGCGCTGATTTCGGTCTTCTCGCCGGTCTTGCCGCTTTCCTCTACCACGAGGTCAGCGATAGTAAGGCCGCCGAGCTGGAGAGCCTTGAGTTCGTCGAGCGACTTAACTCTGTTTGCCACTGCGGCATCGAGAATCTTCTGGGTGAGTTCTACGAAGCCGGCGTTCTTGGCTACGAAGTCGGTCTCGCAGTTGAGTGCCACGATAGCGGCGAAGTTGCCTTCGTTCTTAGCCAGCACGCAACCTTCGGCTGCCTGACGGTCTTCACGCTTGGCGGCAACTGCCTGACCCTTCTTGCGAAGAATCTCAACAGCCTTTTCGATATCGCCGTCGGTTTCGGCAAGAGCTTTTTTGCAGTCCATCAGGCCGGCGCTTGTAAGGTGGCGCAGCTTGGTGATTT
>CAMWUD010000011.1 GCA_947177365.1 uncultured Porphyromonadaceae bacterium
GCGCGTGGCACAGCACCCGCATGAACTGATCACATACGGCGGCAACGGAGCCGTGTTCCAGAACTGGGCGCAGTATCTGCTCACGATGCAGTATCTGAGCGAAATGACCGACGAGCAGACTCTGGTGATGTACTCCGGGCACCCGCTCGGACTCTTCCCATCGCACCGCGAGGCTCCGCGGGTAGTGGTTACCAACGGCATGGTGATACCCAACCACTCCAAGCCTGACGACTGGGAACGCATGAATGCCCTCGGCGTGAGCCAGTACGGCCAGATGACCGCCGGATCATATATGTACATCGGCCCGCAGGGCATCGTCCACGGCACCACCATCACTGTACTCAACGCCGGTCGCAAACGCCTGCCCGAAGGTCGCAACGACCTCGGCGGCATGCTCTTCGTATCGGCCGGACTCGGCGGCATGTCAGGCGCACAGCCCAAGGCCGGCAATATAGCCGGAGTGGTCAGCATCGTGGCCGAAATCAACCCTAAAGCCGCGCGCAAACGCCTCGAACAAGGCTGGGTCGACGAACTCTACACCGACCTCGACACCCTGCTTGCCCGCGCCGAAGAAGCACGTAAAGAAGGCAAGGCTCTGTCGCTGGCCTACGAAGGCAACGTAGTGGACCTGTGGGAACGTCTTGCCGCCGACGGCATTCAGGTAGACCTCGGAAGCGACCAGACTTCGCTCCACAACCCCTGGGCCGGCGGCTACTATCCGGTAGGCCTGACCCTGGAAGAGTCGAATGCGCTTATGGCCGAAGACCCGGAACTGTTCAAAACCAAAGTACAGGAATCGCTGCGCCGCCACGTGGCCGCCATCAACAGTCTGAGCGACCGTGGCATGTATTTCTTCGACTACGGCAATGCCTTCCTGCTGGAGGCCTCGCGCGCCGGCGCCGATGTGATGAAAGCCGACGGCTCGTTCCGCTATCCGTCGTACGTACAGGACATCATGGGTCCGAGCTTCTTCGACTACGGTTTCGGGCCCTTCCGCTGGGTATGCACCTCAGGCAAGCCCGAAGATCTGGCCAAGACCGATGAAATCGCCGCACGCGTGCTCGAAGACATGGCGGCCGAGGCTCCTGAGGAAATCCGCGGACAGCTTCTCGACAACCTCCACTGGATACGCCAGGCAGCCGAGAACCATCTGGTAGTAGGCAGCCAGGCCCGAATACTCTATGCCGACTCGGAAGGACGTACCCGCATAGCACAGGCCTTCAACGACGCCATAGCCCGGGGCGAAATCAGCGCACCCATAGTTCTCGGACGCGACCACCACGATGTATCGGGCACAGACTCCCCCTACCGCGAGACCTCCAACATCTATGACGGCTCGCAGTTCTGCGCCGACATGGCGGTGCATAATGTCATAGGCGACTCATTCCGCGGCGCCACCTGGGTGTCGATCCACAACGGCGGCGGTGTCGGCTGGGGCGAGGTCATCAACGGCGGCTTCGGCATGGTAATCGACGGCAGTCCCGAGGCATCACAGCGCATCGGCCGCATGCTTTTCTGGGATGTGAACAACGGCATAGCACGCCGCAGCTGGGCACGCAACGAAGGCGCCCTCTCCGCCATACGGCGCGAGATGGACCGCACTCCCGGCCTTCGCGTGACCCTGCCCAACCCCACCGACGACGAACTTATCAATAACCTGGAACTCTGACAAATTAGAACTCTGACAAATGCACCAGATATCAACAGCTCATCTCTCCATAGAGCGTATAGGCGAGATTCTCGCCGGCAACGAGAAAATCGAACTCAGCCCTGAGGCAATAGAGCGTATCGAGCGCTGCCGCAAGTATCTCGATGAAAAAATCAAGCAATGCGACCGTCCGATCTACGGCATCACAACCGGCTTCGGCTCGCTCTGCAACATATCCATAGGCGAGCAGGACCTGTCCACCCTGCAGAAAAACCTTGTAATGTCGCACGCCTGCGGCTGCGGCGAGACAATCGACCCGGAAATCGTACGCATAATGCTGCTCACCAAGGTGATGTCGCTGAGTTTCGGCAACTCCGGCGTATGTCTGTCGACAGTACAGCGCCTTGTCGACTTCTTCAACCTCGGCATCCTGCCTGTGGTATACAGTCTCGGCTCGCTCGGCGCCAGCGGCGACCTGTCGCCTCTGGCCAACCTCTGCCTGCCCCTGCTCGGCCTCGGCGAGGTAATCTACAAAGGTCAGCGCCGCCCGGCGGCTGAAGTGCTCGAAGAGTGCGGACTGAAGCCTCTCGAACTCACATCCAAAGAAGGTCTCGCGCTGCTCAACGGCACCCAGTTCATGTCATCGCACGCAGTCTTCGCCATACTCAAGGCCCGCCGTCTGAACCGTCTGGCCGACAAAATCGGTGCCCTGAGCCTGGATGTGTTCGACGGACGTATCGAAGCCTTCGGCGACGAGGTCAACGCCGTGCGCCCTCATCCCGGCCAGCTTCAGACAGCCCGTGCGGTACGCCGCCATCTCGAAGGCAGCGAACTGATAAGCCGTCCGAAGGAATACGTGCAGGATCCCTACTCTTTCCGCTGCATGCCTCAGGTACACGGAGCGTTCAAAGACACGCTCGACTACGTGAGCCGCGTAATCGAAATCGAAATCAACTCTCCTACCGACAACCCCACCATATTCCCCGACGAAGACATCATAGTGTCGGCCGGCAACTTCCACGGTGAGCCTATCGCCCTGCCCATGGACTTCCTCTGTCTGGCCATCAGCGAGCTGTCGAGCATATCAGAACGCCGCATATACCGCCTGATTTCAGGCACTCGCGGCCTGCCCTCGTTCCTGGTGGCACGCCCCGGTCTGAACAGCGGCTTCATGATTCCGCAGTATGCCGCCGCATCGATTGTCAATCAGTCGAAAGGTCTCTGCTGGCCTACAAGCTGCGACTCCATTCCGTCGTCGCAGGGTCAGGAAGACCATGTGTCGATGGGCGCCAACTCCGCCACCAAGCTGGTGCGCGTGGCCGACAACACAGAGCGCGTGCTGGCCATCGAGCTTTTCAACGCAGCCCAGGCGCTCGACCTGCGCCGTCCGCTGCGCACCTCGCCCGAACTTGAGGCTTGGGTGGAAGAATACCGCAAGGAAGTGCCTTTCGTCGACAACGACACCGTGATGTACACTCTTATCGACAAGTCAATCAACTTTATCCGCAACCATGCTGATTAAGAATATATCCCTGCTTGCAGGACTGAACCCCGACGGCAAGACACGCCGCCGGGGTTCTGAAATGTCGGAGCTGCCCTCTCTGGCCGACGCATGGCTCCGGATTGCGCCCGACGGTACTGTGGATTCCTACGGACAGGCCGACACGCTTCCGGCCGCTGCCGAAGCGGAAGAAACCATCGACGCCGCCGGAGGCATTGTGATTCCGGCATTCTGCGACAGCCACAGCCACATTGTCTATGCCGGCTCGCGACACGGAGAGTTCGTGGACAAGATACACGGTCTGAGCTACGAACAGATAGCGGCGAACGGCGGCGGAATCCTGAACAGCGCCGACCGTCTGCACCAGACATCTGAAGACGAGCTCTTCGCCCAAAGTCTGGAACGCGCCCGCGAAGTGATGCTCAAAGGCACCGGATGCCTCGAAATCAAAAGCGGCTACGGTCTCACCCTGCCCGACGAGCTGAAAATGCTGCGCGTCATAGCCCGCATAGCCGAAGCTCTGCCCGTCACTGTCAGAGCCACTTTCTTAGGCGCTCACGCCGTAGGCAGGGCTTACGCCGGACGACAAGCCGACTATGTACGCCACATCATCGACGACATGCTCCCGGCTGTGGCCGCTGAAGGTCTGGCCGACTTCGTAGATGTATTCTGCGACCGAGGCTTCTTCACCACCGAAGAGACCGAACGGATCATGGAGGCGGCGGCCACTCTGGGGCTGCGCCCGAAAATCCATGCCAACGAACTTGATTTCAGCGGCGGAGTCCAGGCCGGAGTAAGACACAAGGCTCTGTCGGTCGACCATCTGGAACGCATCGGCGACGAAGAGATTGCCGCGCTTTCAGACAGCGACACCGTGGCCACGATGCTGCCCGGCGCCAGCTTCTTCCTCGGCATGCCTTACGCACCCGCCCGGCGGGCTCTCGATGCCGGAGCAACCGTAGCCCTTGCCTCGGACTACAACCCCGGCTCATCGCCCTCCGGCGACATGCGCATGGTCTGGGCCCTGGGATGCATAAAAATGAAGCTCACCCCCGAAGAGGCTCTCAATGCAGTGACTATCAACGGCGCGGCGGCTATGGATCTCAGCCGCTCGCACGGAAGCATTGCCCCGGGCATGAGCGCCGACCTGATTATAACCCGCCCTATGGACTCTCTCGCCGTGATTCCATATCAGTACACCAGCCCCTGGATCAGCCACATGATTGTAGGCGGCCGACAGGTCTGATTCATCCTCCGACACAGCATGGAAAACAGAATTGTATTTCTCGACTATCTGCGTGTGATTTCCTGCTTCATGGTGATACTCGTGCACGCATGCGAATTCTATTATATCGGCGACAACGGAGTGGAATTCGCCGCAGCCGGTGACCGCTTATGGGTTACACTCATCAACAGCGCGTTCAGAGAATCGGTACCGCTGTTTGTCATGGCATCGTCGTTCCTGCTGCTCCCGCTCAGCTGCAGCAGCGGCACCTTTTTTCGGCGCCGTTTCAGCCGCGTGTTCGTGCCATTCGTCATCTGGTCGGTACTGTATGCCGTACTGCCTGTACTCTTCGGTACCGTCTCAGGCGACATCTCCGGGCGTCTGGTCAATCTGTCCTATACATTCAACTACGACGCCGGACATCTGTGGTTTATCTACATGCTCATCGGAGTATATCTGACAATGCCGATACTGTCGCCATGGCTGCGTCAGGTGTCAGAACGCGGCGAGAGGCTGTTTCTCATCGTATGGTTCGTAACCACTTTCTGGGACTATCTCCACCCGGCGCTCGGCAACATATGGGGCAAGGCGCTATGGAACGACTTCCATGCCCTCTATTACTACTCCGGCTTTATCGGCTATGTAGTGATGGCACATTATATCCGCGAGCACATAGACTGGAGTCTGCGGAAGACCGCCGCCATAGCCTTGCCGCTCATTGCGCTCGGCTATGCCTTTACTGCCGGAACGTTCTACATTCGTGCCGGAGAATCGGCCGACTACGCCTATGTGGAGCAGTCATGGAAATTCTGCACCTTCAACGTAGCGATGATGACAGCCGGCTGCTTCCTGCTCATGCGCCATATCAACTACAGCGGCGCCTGGCTCTACACCCCGGTGAGTACCATATCGCGCATGAGCTACGGCATATATCTGATACACATCTTCGTGCTGGGCTTCATGTACAACTGGCTTGCGCCGCAGTTCTCAACACCCGTGGCTATAGTGCTTGTGGGATGCGGCACCTTCGCGGCATGCTGTATTATCTGCCGCCTGCTGTCGGCGATACCGGGTTCGAAGTGGCTTATCGGATAGCTTGTCATGTGGAAAATAATTTGTAATTTTGCACAAAATTTCAAACTACGACATGACCGAACTCCATCCGCTGCTCGCTGCCATCGAAGCGTCGAAGCTCATATGCCTTGACGCCGAATTTGCCGATGGCAGATATATGCTCGAACTCTCAATATCCGATGCCGCCGGCGACATCATCTATAACAAACGGTTCAAACCCGCCAAAATATCCGACTGGGGAGTGATTCCGCATGGAATCACTCCCGCAATGGTTGCCGACGCTCCCCTGTTCAGAGACTGTATCGAAGAGATACAGGCCATAATCGACAATGCCGAGTACATCAGCGGCTTCGCGCTCGAAAACGATTTCCGCCGTCTGCGTAACGAAGGCATATCGATAGCCGAAGACAAAAAGGTAATAGAAGTGAAAGACTGGTTCTGGACTGTCTACGGTCTGGCACACGGTTTCGACTACCAGAAAGGCATCAGCAACCAAAGTGTGGCCGCCGAACTCGGCATCGCCGTCGACGAGGACCGGCTCCATGCATCGGACTATGACATAGAACTCTCGCTGTCGTCGCTCAACCGTCTGCTGCATCATGCCGATACCGGCTCCGCCAACTCTTTCGACGGACTGTACGAGGCGGTGATGGCAAAATTCCGGGTAGACAAGGAAGAGTACGACCGGCAGCAGAGCGCCGGATACTGCTCGATTCTTCAGAAAGACGACGGCTATTGGATAAAATTCAACAAAAACCGTCCGTACGAGAGCCGCTCGCTGATAGCTCTGATTGAGGTAGAGAGCCGCAAAGAAGCCATGATATACATGAGCAAGCTGTTTCTCAACCGCATAGAGGAGGGCAACTTCTTCGTGGAAAAGCTGTCGAATGCCAAGCTGGAAAAATTCAAATCCTACAGCAACACTTTCTCGCCTGAAGACCGTGAAGTCCAGTCGAAACTTCTGCGTCTCGCCGGCAAATTCTCAAAAAAGTGACGTAAACATACGTCACTTTTTTTGTGACCAGCTATTCCACCTTGACAGAATCAATAGCGGCCAAATATGTTATCAAACATATAAAATTCTAAAACCTATTTAAGAATCCAGTTGTTTGGAATACGTCGGACAAATACAAACCGACCCATTCGTTAAACTATTTTACTTTTCATACATCAATTCTGTCATGAGAAACTTAAATTCATCATTGCTCCGCGGCGCAGTATGCGCCCTGTTCGTGGCCTTCGGGGCTTCGCTCTCCTTCGCTCAGACCGAAACCAAAATAAAAGACCATCGCACCCAACCCGATTTGTTCTTCCTGCAGGAAGGAGATGCTCCCAACAGCTTCCTCCTGCTGCCCGCGCCGCCTGATGCAGCATCGGTCCGCTTCCTTGACGACCAGGCTCAGTACAACTGGGGCAAGACTCAACGCAACACACCCCGTGGCGACCAGGCCTCTGCCGATGCCAATGTGGAAGGCAACGGCGTGCCTCAGGCCTTTTCCGAGGCTTTCGGCATCGAAATCAACGAAGAAACGCCCGAGATTCTGAAACTTATTGTAGGCATGCGCGAAGATGCCGGCGACCTCGCCACCCGCGAAGCCAAGAACTACTACAACCGCCAGCGTCCGTTCTCGTTCTATGAAGAGATGACTTGCAATCCGGCTCAGCAGGAAGAACTGTCGACCAACGGCAGCTATCCGTCCGGACACACTTCAATCGGCTGGGCAACCGCACTGGTTCTCTCCGAACTCAACCCCGAACGCCAGAACGAAATCCTAAAACGTGGCTATGAAATGGGGCAGAGCCGTGTGATTTGCGGCTACCACTACCAGAGCGATGTCGATGCCGGACGTATCACAGGCTCGGTGATTGTGGCCCGTCTGCACGCCGACCCTGCATTCCAGGCACAGTTGCAGAAAGCAAAGGAAGAATTCAAGAAACTCAAAAAAGCCGGCAAAGTAGCCAAAGGCACTCCCGTTCCAACCAAAACCACTACCGACTGATTCATTATATAACAGACACAGCTTCAATACTAAAGGAGTGGTTGCCGCTTCCAGCCACATAGCCTGAGCGGCAACCACTCTCGTGCTACTCTCATTCTTCAATTCTAAATCACAATGAAAACCAACAGAATAGCAGCCATACTTCTGGCCGCATGCACACTTACCGCTTCGGCAGCCGATACAGAAGGCAGCAAACCTAAATTCTCAATCACTCCAACCGGACGCATACTCGTTGACGGAGCCGGCTACCTCGGCGGCAACGGAAGCATAGGCGAAAGCGGCGACACCAAATTCGTGAGCGGAGTGGCTATTCCCGACCTCCGCATAGGCGTAAAAGCGAAATACGGCAAATGGCAGGCAAAAGTGGATGTAGGCTTCGGCTACGGCAAAGTAGGCCTCAAAGACACCTATCTTGAATATGATTTCAACGATCAGAATCTTATCCGTGGCGGCTATTTCGTACCGCAGTTCGGCCTCAACTCTGAGACAAGCTCATCCATGAAGCCCAGCTACGAAGAACCGACATCCAATGAATTCTTCTATGCCAACCCGCGTCTGCTGGCTCTCATGTATGAATACAGCGGCGATAAGTATTTTGCAGCCACTACCGTCTTTGCCGAAGCCGCAGCCATGACCAACAATGCCACAGCCCTGGGCAAACAGGCATGGGGCGCGCAGACCCGACTGGTATGGCGTCCGTCGCATACCGACGACGGCACTATAGCCCAGGTGGGAATCTCTCTCAACTATTCAAGCCCGACAGCCGACGACCACGACGGATTCAGCTTCTCATCGAATTTCCCCAGCCGTGTAAGCAAGGTGGGACTTCTCAGCGCCGACATCGACCACGCCCGCGGCCTGTTCAAGCTCACCCCCGAACTGCTTCTCGCCAAAGGCCGCTTCGCGCTTGAGGCCCAGTACTACTATATGAATGTTGCGCGCAAGGAGGGTTATGGCAACTATCGTGCACAAGGTGTCTACGGCATGCTGCGCGGCCTGCTTGTCGGCAGCAATTACACCTACACCATGGGCGATGCCGGTCTGGCCACACCAGCGCCCCACAGCTTCGAGATGGTGCTGATGTACAACTACACCAATGCATCGGATGCATCGGCGGGCATCTTCGGCGGTATCACCAACGATGCATCATGCACGCTGAACTATTACATCAACAAATATATGATTGCCCGTCTGAGATACAGCTACACCACCGTACGCGACCGTCATGTGGAGAATATGCTCGACCGCAGGCATGTCAATATCATCGAGGCACGTGTGCAGATCAAATTTTAGGCATAAAAAAATCCTCTTTCCATTTCTACAATGAAGCGAGGACTAAAGCCAATAGGCATTTCGATTTGTGATTCTAAAGATAGTTGCCTTATAAACTTTTTCGTGTAGAGATTATATCATACTTACTTGTCTATATAAACACCTCTACAACTTTGGGTCACCTCACGGCGAACAAAATCATATGCCTTAGCTTAGTCCAAAAAAGAGATTAATGCGTAAATAATTTTAGTTCTAAGTCCGGCTGGTGTTATTTAGCATTGCAAATTTACGGGATTCTTTCCTTACCCGCAAGCGATTTATGTTTTTTAACACATTTTTCCGGCACTTGTAACTACTTTGTAAAACTCTTGGCCGGAAGGTCTTCGGGCGGAGCCGCAATCCAATATTGCGACTTCGCCCGAAGACCATTATAGCCGGTTATCATTCCATCAGCTTGCGGTAGCGGCGGCGGGGAAGTTCCTTGCCGCCGTTGCGCTGGCGTTTGTATTCTTCGTAATCGGAATAGCTGCCCTGGTAGAACACCACCTGTCCGTCGCCCTCGAAGGAGAGTATGTGCGTACAGATACGGTCGAGGAACCAGCGGTCGTGGCTTACCACCACGGCGCATCCGGCGAAGTCGTCGAGACCTTCCTCAAGCGCGCGGAGTGTATTCACGTCGATGTCGTTGGTAGGTTCGTCGAGCAGAAGCACATTGCCCTCTTCTTTCAGAGCCATGGCAAGATGCAGACGGTTGCGCTCGCCACCGGAAAGCACGCCGATTTTCTTCTCCTGGTCAGCTCCGGTGAAGTTGAATTTCGACAGATACGCGCGGGCGTTCACATCGCGTCCGCCCATACGGAACGACTCCACGCCCTGGCTTATCACCTCGTAGACGGTCTTCTCGGGGAGCAGGTCGTGATGACGCTGGTCGACGTATGCCACCTTCACGGTCTCGCCTACATCGAAGCTGCCGGCATCGGCGCTCTCCTGCCCCATGATGAGACGGAAAAGGGTTGTCTTTCCGGCACCGTTCGGACCTATGACACCTACGATACCGTTAGGCGGGAGCTGGAAGTCAAGGTCTTTGAAGAGCTGCTTGCGGCCATATGCCTTGGCCAGGCCATGAGCCTCGATTACCTTGTTGCCCAGACGCGGGCCGTTGGGGATGAATATCTCAAGACGCTCCTCTTTCTGTTTCTGGTCTTCGTTGAGCAGGCGGTCGTAGCTGCTCAGACGTGCCTTACCCTTGGCCTGACGGGCCTTGGGAGCCATGCGCACCCATTCGAGCTCGCGTTCGAGAGTCTTGCGGCGCTTTGAAGCCTGCTTTTCCTCCATGGCCATGCGTTTGGTCTTCTGGTCGAGCCACGAAGAATAGTTGCCTTTCCAGGGTATGCCTTCGCCACGGTCGAGCTCAAGAATCCAGCCGGCCACATGGTCGAGGAAGTAGCGGTCGTGGGTGATGGCGATGACAGTGCCGGGATACTGCTGGAGATGCTGTTCGAGCCAGTCGATACTTTCGGCATCGAGGTGGTTGGTAGGTTCGTCGAGCAGGAGTACATCGGGCTGCTGCAGAAGCAGGCGGCACAAAGCCACACGACGGCGCTCGCCTCCGGAAAGAGTGTCGACAACCTGGTCGTCGGGCGGACACTGGAGGGCGTCCATGGCGCGTTCGAGCTTCGAGTCGATGTTCCATGCGTCGGCGGCGTCGAGTTTGTCCTGAAGTTCGGCCTGACGTGCCAGAAGGGCGTCGAAATCGGCGTCAGGGTCGGCGAAAGCCTCGTTGATTTTGTCGAATTCGGCCAGAAGGTCCATGATTGGCTGCACACCTTCGCGAACTACCTCAATCACAGTCTTGCCTTCCTCGAGTTTGGGTTCCTGTTCGAGGTATCCGACGGAATAACCGGGCGAGAACACCACTTCGCCCTGATAGCTCTTGTCGAGTCCGGCAATGATTTTCAGCAGCGAGGATTTACCGCTGCCGTTCAAGCCTATGATACCGATTTTCGCACCATAGAAAAAACTCAGGTAGATGTCTTTGAGAACCTGTTTCTGGGGCGGGTAGGTCTTGCTGACGCCTACCATCGAGAAAATTATCTTTTTGTCGTCTGCCATATTTTCTATTATTTCTTATTTCTTATGCTTGGGAGCAAAGCGCACGGGATAGTCCACCGATACCTTTCCGCTTACAATATTGTTTAGTTTCGCTTTGATGAGCTGCTTTCTGATGGGCGATATGTGGTCGATGAAAAGGCGGCCTTCAAGGTGGTCGCATTCATGCTGCACTATACGGGCGAGGAATCCGGAGATTTCCTCTTCATGGGGCTGGAAGTCTTCGTCGACCCACTTCAAGAGTATATGTTCCACACGTGGCACCCGCTCGCTGATTCCGGGCAGACTGAGACAGCCTTCGCCGGTGGAGACGGTATCGCCGTCGAGCACCTCTACCGTAGGGTTGATCAGAGTGAATTTGCGGCCGGCGCATTCAGGGAAAGAATCCTTGACAGGGTCGGCGTCGATTACTACAATTCTGTCGTTGCGTCCTATCTGGGGAGCGGCAAGGCCGACGCCTTCAGATTCATACATGGCCGCATACATTTCGGATACAAGTTCCTTGAGTCCCGGATAATCGGGAGTTATGTCGGTCGATACGGCGCGGAGCACCGGGTGACCGTAAAGATATACCGGTAGTTTCATTTTTATCTGAGATTTGCATTCAGTCCGCTCTGGCGGCTCTGAAGATAATCGTTCAATATGATTGTCGCTGAAATTTCGTCTACGATGGCTTTGTCGCGACGCGCCATCTTCTTCATGCCGCCGTCAATCATTGCCCTGTGGGCAAGCACAGAGGTGAAGCGTTCGTCGAAAAACACCACCTGCAGCGGAGCTACAAGCTTGCGCAGACGCCCTATCGACGGCTTTATGTAGCGCATGGAGTCGCTGTCGTTGCCGTGCATGTCGGTCGGATGGCCTACCACTATGAGGCTGACTTCTTCGCGACGGATATAGTCGCACACAAATTCGTGCAGACGCGAGGTCTCCACTGTAGTGAGGCCGTTCGCCACTATACACAGGGGGTCGGTGACTGCGATGCCGCATCTGCGGCGGCCGAAGTCTATTGAGAGTATGCGCGCCATTATTTTTCGGGTCGATAAAAGAGTGTCACCGCAGGGGTGTGGTTGAAAAGTCGGTCGGCCACCCGGCGTATGTCGCCGAGTGTTGTACTCCGCTGCACCGCCACACGCCGGTTGATGTCTTCGTCGTGCATTACCGATATGGCCAGCTCCTGCGCCTTGTCGAGATAGTTGGTCATCGAGGTCTCGAAGGTAAATTCAAAGCGGTTGAACGAACGTTCGAGCTCGTACTCGCTCACTTCGCCGGGTACTGCCAGCGCCCTCGCCTCCTGCATGAGCAGCTCTTCAGCACGGTTTACAGCCTCTTCCGACTCATCGGCCATCTGGGCCATAAGCAGCATCAGACCTTCATGCTCCGATCCTATTATGGATGCGTTCGCACCCGAGAATATGGTCTCAGGCCCGTGAATCAGCCTGCGTATGTAGCGCGACGACTCGCCGTTGGCCAGCAGGTCGGTGATTGTGTCGGCGGCATAATAGTCGGGGGTGCCGTGCGCATCCATGGGTATGGCTTTGACTATGAGTGTGGACGGCACGTTGCCATGTGCGGTAAGCCTGACCTCCTCTTTCGGAAAAGCCGGAGCCGGCAGGCTGCGCGGCGCTATAGCTCTTGCCGGAATTGGGCCGAACCATTTTTCGGCCAGTTCCACAGTGCGCTCGAACGATATGTTTCCACACACTGCGAGTACGGCGTTGTTGGGTGCGTAATGAGTGTAGAACCAGTCTCTGACATCTTTTTCAGTCACCTTCGCTATATGCTCCGGTTCCAGGCCGATTACCGGCCACGAGTAAGGATGTCCGCCGCCGTAAGCGGCCTTGCGGAGATGGTGCATCAGGTCGCCGTAGGGCTGGTTGAGGCACTGCTGCTTGAACTCTTCGATGACTACGCGCTGCTGGACTTCAAGCACATGCGGGTCGAACGACAGGGCAAGCATGCGGTCGCTTTCTGCCCAGAAGGCAGTCTCGACGTTATGGGCAGGCACCTGCACATAGAAGTTGGTGAAATCGTTCGAGGTCCAGGCGTTGTCGTTTCCTCCGGCGCTTTCAATGGCTCTTGTATAGTCGGGGATGTTTGCCGACCCTCCGAACATCAGATGCTCGAAGAGGTGCGCGATGCCGGTAAGCTCCGGCGATTCATCGCGCGAGCCTACATTGTAGAGCAGGTTTATGGCCACCATGGCCCGCGCAGGCTCACAGTTGTGAACCACACGCAGGCCATTGGCGAGTGTGATAGTCTTATAATCCATTATTTCACGACCTCGGCCGAAAGGATTCTGATGTCTTTTTTCGGACGGTCAGACTTGTCGGTTTCGGCTTTTTCGATTTTTTCCACAACGTCCATGCCGTCGATTACTTCACCGAACACGGTGTACTCGCCGTCGAGGAAGGGTGTGCCGCCCACGGTCTGATAAGCTTTTGCCACTTCTTCAGGCATGGCTGTGTCCTTTCCGGCAGCCTTGGACTCTGCTTCGGCAAGAAGTTTTTCCTGGAGCGCCTGGAGTCCGGCCTGGTCGCCTTCCTGCTGCATGCGGCGCACTTCGGCCATATGATTCTGGGCAAGCTTCTGGAATTCGGCATATACAGCCTGCTCCTTCATGCGGTTCTGCATCTGGGCTATTTCGGCGTCGGAATATTTCTTTCCGGTGACGATATAGAACTGCGATGCGCTTGAAGCTTTTTCGGGGTTCACCTGGTCGCCCTGACGCGCGGCGGAGAGAGCGCCGCGTTTGTGGAAGTGGTGCGGGTAATAGAATTCGGCGGGCACGGTGTATCCGAGGTCGCCGGCGCCGAGATGCTGTCCGGGACGTGCGGTCTTGGAGTCCGGGTCGCCGGCCTGCACCATGAATTCGTTGATTACACGGTGGAAGAGAGTGCTGTCGTAGAAATTCTCTTCCACGAGCTTAAGGAAGTTGTCGCGATGGCGGGGGGTATCGCCATAGAGCAGGACGGTTATGTCGCCTTCAGAAGTGTGTATGCGCACTTTGGCATCGTCTTTGGCGGGGAGTCTTTCGGGCTGTTGCATTTGTTGGTCTGTTTTTGTTGAGTCGGCTGCGTCGGCGCTATTGTCTGCGTTCTTGCTGCCGCAAGCGCCGAGGCAGAGCATGAGTGCGGCGGCGCAAAGGAATTTCTTGAACATATTTATAGATGGTTTGATTTCATGCCGTAGGAGTCCGGCTACAGCGAGTCGACCTTGGGATAGAGACGCTTGTACATCCGCCGGAAGTTATTGTCGGTATGTATCAGCGACGCGGCCTTGTCGCGGTAGTCCTCGCCATAGAGCGAAGTCATCAGGTCGGACAGATAGCGGTGTTCGCGGTCTTTGTCGATGGTAGCGGCGGCCAGCGTGCGCACGGCATCAGCGAAGCGTTCCGGGTCAATAGCCTGCAGGTAGCGGGCGGCGGAAGCGAGAAACTGACCGTTTTTATCGATATTGACCATATTATCAATCAGGAACGCGAGATCATCGGCGGAAATATTGTCGATGTTGTTGGCCAGATACTCATAGGAGACAAGGCCGTCGGCGTCGTGCCGCAGTTCTTTTATATCGTCTTCAGTCATGGTCTGGATAGATGAGATTATAGACTGTCTTATTGATTTCTGAGTTTTCTTCTTACGAAGTCGGCTACAAACTCCACAAGGCTGTCGAAGGGCATGCTCGATGAATCCACCGTAAGGTCGTAGCTGTCGGCGCGTCCCCAGTGTTTGTCGGAGTAGAAATTATAGAAGTTGGCTCGGAGCCGGTTTGTCTTCTGTGCCAGTGTCATTGCCTGCTGGGTGGAGAGCGGCGTCTCGCTGCGTCCGATTATGCGTCGGGCGCAACTGTCGGCGGGGGCGTGCACGAATATGTTCACTACGTTCGGCATGTCGCGCAGCACATAGTCGGCGGTGCGCCCCACAATCACGCAAGGCCCCTTGGCGGCGATGTCGCGGATGAAATCGCACTGGGCCTTGTAGATGCTGTCGCCGCTTATCGAGGAGTCGCCGCTATACCAGTGCATGGGATTGAAGCCCATGTTGAAAGCGAAAATCCCCGACAGGAAGCGGGGTTCGCGTTCGTCGTTCTGTTCAAAATAGTCCTGACTGAGGCCGGCCTTTCTGGCGGCCTGACTGAGGAGTTCCTTGTCGTAGAAAGCTATGCCGAAGTGTCGGGCAAGGGCTTCGGCCAGTGTATGGCCTCCGCTGCCGAACGAGCGTCCGACTGTAATCACGAATTTTTCAGGCATTCCGGTCATATCGTATTCTGAACTTTAGTGATGCTCCCCCCGCCTGTGGCGGAGGGGGGAGCTGTTTGTGTTTCGGGTAATTGGGTTATTGGCCGGGGCTTAATCCGTGCCACTTTCTGGATTTGCTTCTTGTATGCTTGCCACTGCAAGCAGATGGTCGGCTTTGACCGGCACGGCAGACTCCGCTGCGCCTTCATTCTTATCTGCCGGGGCGCCGGCTGTGTCTGTCTGGGGCGGTCTTGGCCGCTGGGGTTTGCGTCTCTGGGGCTGACGGCGAGGCTGAGGAGTTTCGGCATTGTCGGCGGCAGCTTCAGAGACTGCGTCGGAGACTGCTTCGGCCGAGGGGGTTCCGATACTGTCGGCAGCCGGAGCGGCGTCAGTGTCACCGTTGTCTTTTGACTCCGGCATCGCCTTGGCGCGGTCAGGAGTCTGCTTGGGTCTCGGCGGTCTGGCAGCCTTGATTTTTTCCGTTTTTTTGCCGGCTTCGGCAGCGCTGTCATCAGCTGCGGCACTTTCTCCGGGACTGTCAGTTCCGGCTTTGTCATCTTTGGGCTGACTGTCCTCTTTCCGGGGTTTAGGCTCCTTGCGGGGCTTTTCCGTCTTCGGTTCCGCTTCCTTGGGCTTGTCGTCCTTGTCGGTATTCTCCTTGGGCTGACGCGGCTCTGCGCCTTTGTCGGCCTTGGGCTGCAGAGGCTTTTCGCTCTTGTTTTTCTGCTTCGGCTTTTTAGGCTTCGGCGTTTTAGCGCCCTCCTCATCGGCATTGTCGGCAATCTTTTCACTGCCGTCAAGACGTTTTTTGGCCTTGTTTTTCTTGTCGGTCGACGAAGAATTCGTGTCTTTGTCTTCGCGCAGGTCGAGCTCGTTGCCATCGGCATCGACGACACGATATTGCAGATAAGCGAGCGACTGGTCGGGTACGATTTTGAAACAGCGACCGAGCTGCGAACGCCATTTGCGGTACATGGAGAAGAGCAGACCTTTCTTGATGTAGGCATCCACAAACGGATGTATGTACATTATAAAGCCTTTCAGTCCGAGCGTGTTCACCACGTATTCGAGTTTCTCACGGAGAGTGTCGGTAAAGAGCAGCGACGGCTGCACCTGACCTTTGCCGAAACACGACGGGCAGGTTTCGGTGGTGGTGATGTCGAGAGCCGGACGCACCCGCTGGCGGGTAATCTGCATCAGACCGAATTTACTCAGTGGCAGAATGTTGTGCCGTGCCCTGTCGTTTGCCATCACTTCGCGCATGTGTTCGTAGAGCTGCTGTCGATGCTCGCTTTTGTTCATGTCAATGAAGTCGATGACGATTATGCCGCCCATATCGCGCAGTCTGAGCTGTCGGGCGATTTCGTCGGCAGCCCTCAGGTTCACTTCCAGGGCGTTGGTTTCCTGGTCGTTGGAGGCTTTTGAGCGATTGCCCGAGTTGACGTCTATCACATGCAGAGCTTCGGTATGCTCGATGATTATGTAAGCACCTGATTTGAAAGACACTGTCTTTCCGAAGCTCGACTTTATCTGCCGAGTAATGGAAAAATGGTCGAAAATCGGTTCGGGTTTCGAGTATAGTTTTACGATGTCGGCTCGGTCGGGGGCGATAAGCGCCACATATTTCTGTATCTGCGAGAATGTGGCGGGGTCGTTGACGTAAATGCTTTCAAACGAAGGGGAGAATACGTCGCGGAGCATTCCCACGATTCGGCTCTCCTCCTCGAAAATCAACGATGGCGCAGTGGCGGTCTGGGCTTTTGCGATAGCTTCGTCCCAGCACTGCACTAGTGTCTTCAGCTCGTGGTTGAGCTCAGCCACTCTTTTTCCTTCGGCCGATGTGCGGACGATAACGCCGAAGTTCTTCGGTTTTATGCTCTCTATGAGTTTGCGGAGACGCAGTTTCTCTTCGGTGGACTTGATTTTCTGTGAAATCGAGATTTTGTCGCTGAACGGAATCAGCACCAGAAAACGTCCGGTGAAGGTAATTTCGGTAGTGAGTCTGGGTCCTTTCGATGAAATGGGTTCTTTGACAATCTGCACCAGAAGTTCGCGCCCGGGCTGCAGGATGTCGGAGACTGTTCCGTGCTTGTCGATGTCGGGCAGGAGCTTGAGGTTCTTCAGCGAAGGTATTGTCTTTTTATCGTCGAGTAGTCGGCCGACGAAGTCCGAATAAGAAGCAAAGTGCGATCCTAAATCCAGATAGTGCAGGAAGGCATCCTTTTCATAACCCACGTTGACAAAGGCGGCATTCAGTCCCGGCATCAGTTTTTTCACCTTTGCCAGATAGATGTCGCCCACAGCATAGGAGATGTTGCGGGCCTCTTTCTGCAAAGAGACCAGCCTTGAGTCCTCCAGCAGGGCTATCGACACCTCGTTGGAGGAAACATCTACAATTAGTTCACTTTTCATGATTGCTGGTTGGTGGGGATAAAGTCATATACACAAAGAACAAACATAGCCGGGGAACAGCTCCCCGAATGAGAGAGACCCCGATCCAAGTTTGTTCTTTGTATGAGCGATAAGATTTCGTCTCGGGTGAGCCACCGCCATGCGGCGACTCAGCCTTACGTAATCCGCCGGATTATTTTTTCTTGTGACGGTTCTTTCTCAGACGTTTTTTACGCTTGTGGGTAGCCATCTTGTGGCCTTTTCTTTTCTTTCCGCTGGGCATTTTCTTAGCGATTTATTGGTTAATACTATTATTTTGTTTTAACGCGTCGGGGCGCCAGACAGTGTCCGGCTGAGTATAGGCTCTTAAGCCTTCACCTGCTCCATGAATACCTTGGCGGGCTTGAACGCGGGTATCTTGTGGGCGGGGATTATGATAGTGGTGTTCTTGGAGATATTGCGGGCGGTTTTTTCGGAGCGTTCCTTGATGATGAAGCTGCCGAATCCGCGGAGGTATACGTTCTCACCATGGGTGAGGGATTCCTTCACCACGTCCATAAATTTTTCTACGGTCTCGAGTACGGCTACCTTATCGATGCCTGTTGATTTTGCGATTTCGTTAACGATGTCGGCTTTAGTCATTGTCGTTATTTTTTTTGATGAATGTTGGTTTGCGTATTGCTTTAGCATGCGAAAAACAGCCGCTCTCTGCGAACTGCTGTATTTTGCGTCTGCAAATATCGTACTTTTTTTTTAAACAGACGCTATCTTAAGGCTAAAAAGTTGCTGTTCATGCCTAATTTAGCCTTTTTTTACCCTGAAAAAGCCTTCAGACGCCAGGTTCGGAGGCTTCATCGAGACTTTTGGGCTCGGGAAGCGAGGTGGTCGCGACCGTCGGCTCCGCCTTCGGCACTGACTCTTCACCGCCAAGCGATTCCTGCCGCTTAGCCCTGCGGTTGGCGGTGCCTATGAGTACGCTCTCCACTATCATCGTAAGGCCGAACACCACAAACGATATGCCGGTAATGAGCATTATGATGTGCTCGCCCGCATCGTTGCCGGGCTTCTGGATAAACACATATATGGCCGCCGCAAGCATCAGTACCGGCATGGCGAAAAGCCACGACGGCAGGCGCAGAGGCCGGCACCCTATGGCCAGAAGATAGAATTGGTAAAGCGAGCAGAATGTAATCAGAAGCGCGAACACGAACGGCACGAGCGAGGTAAACGTGGATGTGAATATCAGCAGACAGAGTCCGAGTATCACCGCCGCCGATGAGCTTACCCATGCCAGGGCGTTGCTGAGCCCGGAGCGCTGACGGGTCCGGCGTCCGGCCTTGCGGTCGGCCTCCAGCTCTTTCTGCCCCGGCTTGTCGGCTATGTAGGAGAATATGTTGAGCAGTCCGCAGACTATGAACATTATGCCCCCGACTATCACCACACCGTCGGTGCGTGTTGTCTTGTACGTGATTATCAGCACGGCGCCTGCCACCAGAAACAGTATGGCAGCGAAAATAAGTGAACGTCCTTTCATATCATACAGTATTATATTATAAATACAAAGTTAGTGATTTTTAAACATTCGGCAATGCGAATATGTTTGAATTGCAAGTGTCAGACAAAGCTGACCTGCCCTTTGTTATGAAACCACGTTTACTTCTGATTCCGATTCTTCTGCTGCTGGCCATGACTGGCTGCACACCCGGCCCCCGCGTCCATATGTACGGCGGAATGGACAGCCATGACGGCCCCTATTATGGCGCCGGATGGGACTACGACTCCCACCACCATCACAAGAAGCATAAGAAGCACAAGAAATGTAAGAAGTGCAAAAAATACTATAAGAAGTATAAGAAGCACCTTAAAAAGCATCATCATGACGATGACGACTGACGCCTTACTGCGCTATTTCTTTCCGAACACCCTGTTCACAATCAGCGCCAGTGCTCCGTCGCCGCTCACATTGCAGGCCGTGCCGAAGCTGTCCATGGCTATGTAGAGGGCTATCATCAGTGCGTTGTCGGCATCACTGAATCCTAAAATCGAACTCAGCAGCCCGAGCGAGGCCATGACTGCGCCGCCGGGTACTCCCGGTGCGGCTATGATGGTGATGCCGAGCATAGCTATGAAGCCCATGAACATCGGAAAGTCGTAGGCATGACCCTGCAGTATCATCAGCGCCAGAGCGCAGGCCACGAGCTTGAGCGTGCTGCCCGACATGTGTATGGTGGCGCAGAGGGGCACCGTGAAGTCGGCCACCGCCGGGTCGACTCCCATGGCCTTTGTCTGCTTGAGCGTCACCGGAATCGTGGCAGCCGATGATGCCGTGCCGAGCGCCGTCAGGTATGCCGGTATGATGAGCCGCATGCAGCGAAAGGGATTTTTGCCACCGATCCAGCCGCCGATGAGATATTGCACGGCAAGCAGCAGGAAGTGCAGCACGAAGATGACTCCTATCACCTTAATAAATGTAGTGGCTATCGACAGGGCCTGGCCGCTGTAGGTCATGTCGGCGAAGATGCCGAAGATATACACAGGCAGCAGCGGCACAATCACGCGCCGTATCACGGTAACTATCACCTCGCGGAAATCGTACAGCACATTGCGCAGCGCCGTGGTGGTGAAGTTGGCCACTGTCAGACCGAGCACAAATGCCAGCACCAGAGCCGATGTCACTGTCATCAGCGGCTGTATCTGTATGGTGAAGAATGGCTGCAGCGACTCGGCAGCGGCCACTGTGCCGCTGTATTCGCCGCCGTGTATCATGGCGGGAAAGAATGTAGTGCCGGTGAAATACGACAGCACTCCGGCGCAAAGGGTGGCTACATATGCCAGCGCCACTGTGAACAGCAGCATCTTCCCTGCCCCCTTGCCGATTTCCACTATGGCGGGAGCCACCAGCCCGAGGATCAGCAGCGGGATGATAAAGCCGAGAAACTGGCTGAAAAGCGAGTTGAAGGTGAGCGGTATGCGCACTGCCCATCCGGGCAGGAGCCAGCCGGCAAGCACTCCGAGTATTATGGCAGTGAATATATAGCCAAGGAGTCCTATGCGGCGGTAAAACGGTTTTGAGGTGGTATCAGATTTCATAATTCATGTCTGGTTTTTCCAAATGTGCAAATTTCTGCAAATTTAAGCATTAATTTCCGTATGGTCAAGCGCCTTTGTTTTATTAAACAGATATTTGCAGCCTCTTACATAAAATATCTTCCCGGAGTGGTGGCAACCCTGCCTCCACAGCGCCAGACGTTCTATACACACTTCAAATTCACCTTTGAACAGTGTAGGCAATGACGCCTACACTCCGGAGTTCCCCTGCCATACATCAAGTAAAGCCCTCACACAAGAAACTGCGCCGCTAAGAACACGGCGCAGCCTCACATATTTACAAGCAGATATTGCGGTATCAGGCGTGCAGAAGTTCGTTGACGCGATGCTGCACTGCTGCATAGTGGCTGCCTAAAGCCTGACGGCGCTGTGCTCCGTTGCCATAATCGCCATGAATCACCTTGCGGGCCTCATCCTCGATTTCAGCGGCAGTGGCGTTGTCGGAAGTCTGAACAGCATCAGAGGCAGCAGTCTTAACATCAGTTGCAACAGATGCAGCTTTTCCACCAACTGCCGCAGAAACATCAGAAGCCTTGGCGGCTACGGCATCGGCAGCGCCCGACACGAGCGAGTCGGCTGCTGAAATCACATTCGACCCTGCATTTTCGACAACGGCCATACCCTGGCCTACCGCATCGGTAGCGCCATTGACCGCCTTGGTGGCACCGGCCTTGGCGACAGCCACCGCATTTTCTACTTTCGAACCTGTAAGTTCCGGAATCATCAGCACACACAGTGCAGCTCCAATCAGAAGAGCCACGGCTACGGCCACCCACATCCAGCCACGGTTCTTAGCCGCTTTCTTCGAATCATCGACAAGCTGGTCGGCGGCCTCATACTCGGCCATATCGTCGAACACTTCACTATGGTCGGAAATCTGTTCTTGTACGGGACCCTGTTCGATGCGGCCCTGTACATCATCGACAGCCTTTCGGGCGTCACGTTTCATTTCATCGTTAGTCATAAGGAGAGAGAATTAAATAGTTGAGTATGTATAGACAACAACTCTCTTGCTGTCAATGTTCCGGCGGCAGTGTTAAAAGAGCATATTCCGGCTGTCGCGTGCCTGCCGGCACGTTGTTTGCAAGAATGCTGAAAAACATAGTATCAAAAATTTGTAATCCGGACGATTTTTTATAATTTTGTAAAATCACAGAAAACTAAAAAACATCTACATATGGCAATCAATCTTCAGAAAGGCCAGAGAATCGAAATCGGTCTTTCAAGACTAAAGGTAGAGATGGGCTGGAAAGTAAATCCGAATGCCAATCCGGCTTATGACCTCGACGCATCCACTTTCCTGCTCCGCGAAAACGGAGAAATAGGAGCCGAGGAGGATTTTGTATTCTATGGTTCCTGCAAGACTGTCGACACCCCCGACGGCACCCGGCCCGTATCGGCCGACGGCAGCGTGCTCGGCTCTGTCGACGATCGTGGCGACGACGATGACAACTCGGGCGAAGGCAGCGAGGAAATCGAAGTAGACCTGACGAAAACCAGTCAGCTGATCAGCGAAATAATATTCACAGCAAGCATCTACTGGGAGAAAGGCAGCCCGAGCGAACGATACAATTTCGGCCAGGTACGCAATGCCTACATCCTTATCCGAGACTCCGTCAGCGGCGAGGAAATCTGCCGCTACGACCTCGATGAAGACTTCTCGACAGAGAAAGGCGTTGAGTTCGGACGCCTCTACCGGCGCAACGGAGCATGGAAATTCGAGGCCGTAGGCACATCGTATGCCGACGGGCTTGAACCAATCTGCCGCAAATACGCTTCTAAATTCATGTAAACATCAGTTGCCGGACCGGCTTCTTGAATCCTAACTTTACAATATGATTAATCTCGAAAAAGGGGCAAGAGTGAAAGTTGAACTGCCCCGCTTTACCGTAGGTCTCGGCTGGGACACCAACCAGACGAGCACCGGCTTTGACTTTGACCTCGATGCTTCGGCATTCATCCTTGGTGAGAACAAGAAAATCCTCGCCGACGAGTATTTTGTATTCTACAACAACCTGAAATCGCCTGACGGCTCGGTGGAACACACCGGCGACAACCTTACCGGCGAAGGCGAGGGAGATGACGAAAGTCTGAAAATCGACTTGTCGAAAATCGACCCGCGCGCTACTGAAATATGCTTTGTGGTGACCATCCATCAGGCAGCAGACCGCCACCAGAATTTCGGACAGGTACGCAACGCCTTCATCCGCATCTACAACAGCGCCACCGGCGAGGAGATTCTGCGTTATGACCTCGATGAAGACTTCTCGGTAGAGACCGCCGTGGAATTCGGACGCCTCTACAAGCGCAACGGAGAATGGAAATTCGAAGCCATAGGCACAGGTCAGAAAGCCGGTCTTGCCGAATACCTCGAAAAGTATAACTAAGAAAAAACTGCAATTATGGCTATACGTCTTGAAAAAGGTCAGAAAATAAACCTTGAAAAAAACAACGGTTCCCAACTCACACAGTTCTGTGTAGGCTGCAACTGGGGTGCCGTGACAAAGAAAGCATTCTTCGGACTGACTAAATCGGTTGTCGATGTAGACCTCGACCTGAGCTGCCTGCTGTTCGACGCCGAAGGAAAATGCATGGACCACATCTACTCCCCGCTCTACCGTTTCGCCGACAACGGCGTTGGTCTGCCCAACGGCAAGACCGACACCATGGACCGCGCCCTGCACCATAGCGGCGATGACCTCGAAGGCGACAAAGGAGGCGACGACGGTCTGGACAATGAAATCATCACTGTAGACCTCAGCCGTCTGAATCCTGCCGTCAACTCCATAGTATTTTTCCTTAACATATACAATAACAACGAATATTCGGGCGATTTCTCCGGCATTCCCTATGCCTACATCCGCATGTTCGAAGGCACTCCCGCGCTGGTAAAGGAAGAGTTCGCCAAATACGATGTGTCGACAAAGACCGAATGCGCCGGCATGCGCGCCCTCGTGATGGGACGCCTCTACAAACGCAACGGCCAGTGGAAGTTCGCTGCCATCGGCGATGCATTCCCCGATGCCAACATCGTGCAGACCATATCACGGGTAATCAAAGACTACTCCAAATAAGCTTTAGAGCCGATATGTTCCGGCCCGAAATCAGGCGGACATACCGGCTCTAAATATCAAAAGCATGAACGTAAAACTAATAGGCAATTTCGTAAAACACCTGGAAGTAG
>CAMWUD010000012.1 GCA_947177365.1 uncultured Porphyromonadaceae bacterium
AATCTGCCCTGCGCGGTCTGGATTGCCGGTCTGGGAAAGGTTGTCGGCATGGATAAGCGTAAGCAATTGATTGAAACGCGCTGATGTTCCACAGACGTATTGCAGCTTCCGCAACATTGCGTCCGTCATGTTTTCGGCTTTGTCGCCCCATGATTTTGCGGCAGTATGATTTTTTGCCAGAAAGATTATCTCATTGATTATTTTAGGTTCATAGCGCAAACGTCGCATTGCCGCATCTATTACCAACGGAGCTCTTCTGTCGTGACCCGGAAAACACACCGATCCATCCTTTCTTTTGGTGAATGACACAGCTTTACCTGCATCGCAAAGCAGCGCGGCAAGACGCAGGGTGATATCATCGGTGATTTCCGACATAGCCTTTACCGTGCGCAATGTGTGCTGCCACACACTGCCTTCATTCGAACTATTGTCAGGCATTCCGAATATAGGCTTGAGTTCCGGCATTATCACACTCATTATTCCGCATTTTTCAAGAAGATCAAGAGCCTTGTGTGGCTTTGGACATCCAAGTATTTTGTCGAATTCGTTTCGGATTCTCTCTTTCGAAGCTATCCTGATGGATTCGGGATTCTCTTTAATGGCTTCATAGGTGTCCGGATGTATGTTCCAGCCAAGAGAACATGCGAAACGTATGCAGCGGACAATTCGCAACGGATCGTCGTCGAATGTCTGCCTTGGCTCAGCCGGTGTACGTATGACATGACCTGCGATGTCGTCCAGTGCCATTCCACTCAAATCGAGTATCTTGTCGCGGGAAATATCATAGTACAGCGAGTTGATTGTAAGGTCTCTTCTTGTGCAGTCGTCAGACAGCGATCCGAATGCAGCGGCAGGATTATCCGAGTTGTGCGGGCCATATTTGTCGCTACGTGTCTGTACAATCTCGAGTTCATCGTCCGGGAATGCCTTCAGGCGAAGACGCGCGGTGCTGTATTTCTGAAAGACGAGAGGTTCGCCGATTGTGAGTCTTTTTGACCGAAGCCATCGGGCGAATTTCACACTTCCGAGCGGCAAATCCACAGTAAGGTCAACATCGTGTATCGGGCGTCCCATAATCAAATCGCGACAACAGCCGCCAACTACAAAAAGATGGCCTTCCCACTGAGTGCCATTTATCTTTTTTCTCAGATAATCTATTACTTTCGGAAATTTACAGGGATTTTTCATCTGATTGTACCGTTTATAAAGCAGAGCTGTCTGATATGAAGACTGACCACTCATGCGTAAAGAATTGTCATCTATGCTGCTCTTAAGAGATATTACTCCAGTCGGCAGTTCTCCGTGTCAGGGACTGCATGTACCGCTTCATGTCGCGGTGTGCCGGAGATGTAAGTTCCGGATCAGAGTCAAGCACAGATTCCGCAGCTTGCCTGGCTTGCTGCATAATCGCTCCGTCGGTAGCCAATGAGGCTATATGCAGGTCGAAGGGCATGCCGCTCTGCATGGTACCCTCTATGTCGCCCGGACCACGGAATTTCATGTCAGCTTCGGCTATTACGAATCCGTCGGTAGTGGATGTCATTACTTCAAGGCGTTTGCGGGTTTCGGCCGCTATCTGATACTTTGTCATGAGAACACAATAACTTTGGTCTGCTCCTCGGCCTACACGTCCACGAAGCTGGTGCAGCTGCGAGAGACCGAAACGCTCGGCGTTCTCAATAATCATGACTGACGCATTGGGGACATTGACACCGACCTCGATTACAGTCGTGGCTACCAGAATCCTTGCCTGGCCGGAGATGAAAAGCTGCATCTGATGGTCTTTCTCATCGGGTTTCATACGCCCGTGTACCATAGCCACATTGTAGTCCGGAAATGTCTGCCGGATAATTTCATAACCTTCCTGAAGGCTTCGCAAATCAAGTTTCTCGTTCTCATCTATGAGCGGATACACTATATATGCCTGACGGCCTTGACGCAGCTGGTTGTAGACGGCCTTGTATGTGCCGTTTCGCTGGTTGTCGTATCGCAACAGAGTGGTGACAGGCTTGCGTCCGGGAGGCAGTTCGTCAATTACCGATACATCCAGATCGCCGTATACTGTCATGGCCAGCGTACGGGGAATGGGAGTGGCCGTCATAACGAGAATATGTGGCGGACATATATTCTTCCGCCATAATTTTGCCCGCTGGGCTACGCCGAAACGATGCTGCTCGTCTATTACAGCAAGGCCGAGATTGGCGAATGTCACGTTATCCTCAATCAGAGCGTGGGTACCCACAAGAATGTGAAGCGATCCATCTCGCAATGATTCATGTATCGCTCTTCGTCGGGCCGCTTTGGTTGAGCCGGTAAGCAACTCGATATTGAGGCCGATTTTTGCCGTCATTGCATTAAGGGTTTCAAAATGCTGTGTGGCAAGTATTTCTGTCGGAGCCATCAGGCATGCCTGATAGCCGTTGTCTATCGCCATGAGCATGGCCATCAGGGCCACTATGGTCTTGCCGCTGCCGACGTCTCCTTGAACAAGCCTGTTCATCTGCCTGCCGGTGTTTACGTCGGCACGAATCTCTTTTACTACACGCTTCTGTGCATCTGTCAGCGGAAATGGCAGACACTGGTTGTAAAAATTGTTGAACCATTCGGCGATACGCCGGAAGCGAAAGCCTTGTGTCGACTGATGCCGCACACGGCTGTTCTTAACTATATCGAGCTGGATATAGAAAAGCTCGTCGAACTTCAACCTGTATTTCGCTTTCTCAAGAAGTTCGGGCGATTCAGGCATGTGAATCTGGCGGATAGCCTTGTCGAGAGGCATGAGCGACCGCGACATCACGACAGATGCAGGCATCGGGTCTGTGATTGATCGGCCTTCGAGTGCGTTCTGGACCCACACATAGAAATTGCGCGAGGTAAATCCGCGAGACCGCAATCTTTCAGTCAGGGGGTATATGCCTCTGAACCCCTCTCGTGCTCCTGCGGTATTAGGAACATCAATTTCGGGGTGTGCCATCTGCCATATTGGCCCGTATCGCGTAGGCTTGCCAAAGAGTATGTATTCTTGTCCGAGACGTATGCTTTCGCGTATGTTCTTGATTTTGCGGAACCAAACCACTTCCATGCTTCTTTTTCCGTCTGAAAACAAAGCAGTCAGACGAGTTTTCGCGCCTTCTCCGACAACATTCATTGTCACGAAGCGTCCACGTATCTGGGCGTATGGCATTTCACCGACAAGGTCGCTTACCGTGTAACACTTTGACCGGTCGATATAATGATTGGGATAATTGCGCAACAAATCAGCCGCCGAACTGATTCCAAGTTCAGCGGTAAGAAGCTCGGCTTTCTTCGGGCCGATACCTTTTATGAATTTTACATCAAGACTGGACAGATGGTTCATAGCAGGGTGGAAACAAATGTCAAATCCCGGGCATTCGTTATTTTCAACGTATCCGGAGAGCCTTCCACCGTATCGATGTGTCTGTCGGTATAACGCTCGACTACGGATGCGTCATCGGTAAACAGACTGTCGAATTGCTGTCGGTATGCTTCAGCTAAAATTTTCATTCTGAAAGCCTGCGGGGTCTGCACTGCCCGGAAAAGACTGCGGTCGACTGCTTGTGTCGTTCCATCCGGAAGTATTCTGCGTAAGGAATCTGACATCGCCACAACCGGCACACAACCGGGCGACATTCCGGCGGCGAGAGATTCGCGCAGCCGGTCTATGACTTCAATCCGGACTATGGGCCGAGCTGCATCGTGAACAAAAACGTAATCGTCAGGAGCTGCGTATTGTTCCAGACGGTCAATCGCAGACTTTACCGAGTGGAAGCGGGTAGGGCCGCCAAAAACATAGTCAGGCGAATCAAAGCCGTACCGCCGGCATAGGTCGAGCCACAATGACTCCATTTCCTCGCTGATTACAAGAATCTGCCCGGCGTCCGGCATAATCCGGGAAAGGCATCTGAGTGTATGCAACAGTACAGGCTCACCGGCCAGAGAGCAGTATTGTTTCGGAACACTTGCTCCAAAACGGCTCCCTGTGCCGGCGGCCACTATTATGATATGTTCTCGGACTGTATTACCGTCCATCGTATCAATATGCGAACATCGGATAATCCGCCATCATGGCATTGACTTTTGCACGTACGGAATCGATTATCTGCTGGTTGTCGGTGTTATTGAGTACGGTGTCGATCATTTCAACGATTTCTCCCATGAGGTCTTCTTTCACACCACGGGTGGTGATGGCCGGAGTTCCAAGTCTGATTCCCGATGTCTGGAACGGTGAACGGCTGTCGAACGGCACCATGTTCTTGTTGGCTGTGATGTCGGCGTCCACAAGTACTTTTTCAGCTACTTTACCGGTGAGTTCGGGGAACTTGGTGCGCAGATCCACAAGTATACAATGGTTGTCGGTTCCGCCGCTCACAATCTTATATCCCTTGTCGGAAAGAGCTTTTGCCATTGCAGCGGCGTTTGTCTTCACCTGCTGCTGATATTCCTTGTAGCTTGGCTGAAGAGCTTCTCCGAATGCCACAGCCTTGGCTGCGATAACGTGTTCGAGCGGACCGCCCTGGACACCGGGGAACACAGCGGAGTCGAGAAGCTGCGACATCATGCGTATCTGTCCTTTGGGGTTGGTCTTGCCCCAGGGATTTTCGAAGTCCTTGCCCAGAAGTATGATGCCGCCACGGGGACCGCGCAGGGTCTTGTGGGTAGTGGAAGTGACTACATGTGCATATTTCAGCGGATTGTCGAGCAGACCTGCTGCAATAAGACCTGCCGGATGCGCCATGTCGACCATGAAAATGGCTCCGATTTCATCGGCGATTCGGCGCATACGTGCATAGTCCCATTCACGGCTGTACGCACTTGCGCCACCAAGCAGAAGCTTCGGACGTTCACGCAATGCCACTTCTTCCATCTGGTCGTAGTCGACAAGACCGGTCTCTGCCGATACATTGTACTCCAGGGCCTGGAACACGAGTCCGGAGAAATTCACAGGGCTGCCATGAGAGAGGTGACCTCCATGAGCCAGATTGAGGCCCAGAAATTTGTCGCCGGGCTTCATGCATGCCATAAACACGGCCATGTTGGCCTGAGCACCGGAGTGCGGCTGTACGTTGGCATACTCCGCGCCGAAAAGTTCTTTTACACGGTCGATTGCCAGCTGTTCAGCCTGGTCGACTACTCCGCAACCGCCATAATAGCGGTGTCCGGGATAGCCTTCGGCGTATTTGTTTGTAAGACATGAACCCATTGCCTGCATTACCTGGTCGCTTACAAAGTTTTCGGAGGCAATAAGCTCAATGCCTTTCTTCTGACGCTGATGTTCGCGTTCGATGATTTCGAATATAGCAGTGTCTCGTTCCATATGTATAAATAATTGGTTAATGTTTTTTCTTTATTGAGAATCCGAAATGTCCGAGCATTTCCCCCAGAGTGTAATAGCGGCCATGACACCATGCCATAAGACCTGCCGCTCCGAGATCGAACGCACCGGTATCGGGATTTATATATCGTTCGTCGGCAAGAAGACCGACAACATCCGCCAGAAACATGTCATGGCTGCCGAGGCTGATAATCTCGCGTACCTTACACTCGATTGACAGTGGTGATTCAGCAACGGATGGCGATGACACCTTCACTCCAGGTTCTTGATGGAGTCCGGTATACTCCCATTTGTCGAAGTCTGCTCCTGATTTCACACCACACCAGTCGGTGGCACGCACCATGTCGGATGTCGTGAGATTCAGTGTGAATTCCATATTTTTTTTAATTATGGAATGCGAGTGACGACAAGGCCGGATGGATACATACAGCATTGGCGGATTGGTACAGACGGTTCCGGTCCATGCGACAGTGATGAGATTGGCAGTGCCGTCATCAGTGCGCCCGCAGCTTACGAGTGCTGCGGGTGCCGGATAGACCATGGTGCCGGGTTTCCACTGCTGCTTCATAAAATCTGAGCTTTGGCGCCTTCGATTGTATGGTTGCAGTAATGGCAGCGGATTACCACCGGATTGCGGCCCACGACATGGAATTTGGTAGCCATAGGCTCATTGTTGCTGATACATTTGGGGTTGCCGCAACGAACGATTCCGACAATGCAGTCGGGAAGCACGACCGGTCGTTTTGCAGTGACATTGAAGTCATGTATGGTATTGACGACTGCGGAGGGTGCGATAAGAGCGATTCGGTTCAGAACAGTCTCCGGGAATTCGACATCAGCTACTTTGATAATGCCTTTCTTTCCGATTTTCTTACTGTCGAGGTTGTTGCCGATAGTAACATTGGAGTCCATTCCGGCAATACCGAGCAGTTCGACAGCCTTGAACAATACAGGCGAGGGGATGCGGTCTATTACAGTGCCGTTGCGCAGTGCGGCTACGGCAAGTTCTTTTTTATCGGTAGTCATGACTGTTACTTTTCGGGGTCAATGCCTAAGGCGCGGGTTATAATGGCCTGACGGGCGAAAAGTCCGTTTCTGGCCTGTTCGAAATAATAAGCTTTGGGGTTGTCGTCCACATCACGGTCAATTTCATTGACACGGGGAAGCGGATGAAGAATCCTGAGTGTGGGTTTGGAATCTGCCAGCATGTCGTTATGAAGGGTGTAGCGGTCTTTTACCCGCTCATATTCCATAATATCCGAGAACCGCTCGCGCTGTACGCGTGTCATATATATGATGTCGCTGGAGTTGATCACTTCAGGAGAGAACTCTGTGGTCTCGTTGTATTTTATTCCGTGTTCATCACAGAAATCCTTATATTCCTGAGGCATGCGCAATTCCGGACAAGCCACGAAGTTGAACGTGGGGTTGAAGTATTGCATTGCCATGAGCAGCGAATGAACGGTGCGCCCGTATTTGAGGTCACCCACCATAGTAATGGTGAGATTCTCCAGAGTACCCTGGGTCTTGAGTATGGAGTAGAGGTCGAGCATGGTCTGTGAGGGGTGCTGGTTGGCTCCATCGCCGGCATTGATTACCGGAACGGAGGTGACTTCGGTAGCATATCGTGCTGCGCCCTCAAGATAATGACGCATTACTATCAGGTCGACATAATTCGACACCATTTTTATTGTGTCTTTGAGTGTCTCGCCTTTGGAGGAACTGGTGGTTGCGGCATCAGAGAAGCCGATGACACGACCACCGAGACGGTTTACTGCGGTTTCAAAACTCAGACGCGTGCGTGTGGACGGCTCAAAGAAAAGGGTCGCCACAATTTTGCCGTCAAGAATCTTGCTGTCGGGATTCTCTTCGAAATAGCGGGCTCGCCGCAGCAAGTCAAGCATTTCATCGCGTGAAATGTCGGAGATTGATACAAGACTGTTTTTGTTCATAACGATGATTGGCATTAAGTGCCGTTTTGATTGTGCTACAAAGTTACATAAAGTTTCGCAAAAAGTAGACAGTCTATGTAATATTTCTTATGCGATTTCGTCTATATATATAGATTATGAGCAGCAAGGACAGCCGTCAGCAAAGATACATGGATTTTCTGCAACGCTATAACCGCGTTGTAGTCAAGGTCTGCTATATCTATGCTTCTGAGCAGGCTCCGTTTGATGATCTCTATCAGGAGGTATGTATCAATCTGTGGCAGGGTCTGGACAGTTTCAGAGGTGAGTCGTCGGCATCCACCTGGATATACCGCATGGCAATCAATACCTGCATTACATGGCTCCGGCGCAACAAACGTCATAATATGTCTCTGTCGCTTGAATCTGCGGCAGAAATCCCTTATACAGGTGAAGGCGAGTTTGATACCGAACGCTATCGCCAGTTCCAGTTGCTGCTGTCAAGACTCGAACCGCTGGAAAAAGCTGTAATCACGCTGTGGCTCGATGAGCATAGCTATGATGAGATATCCCAGATTACCGGGCTTAGCAAAAGCAATGTGGCCGTAAGGTTGCACCGGATTAAGGAAAAACTTATGAAATCTGGAAAAGACCTCGCAGACTGACTGTCATAATCGAAAATTTGTTTTTAACCGGCAAGATATGAATCCAGAAGATATCAGACATAATTGGCAGATACTCAATCAGAAGATTGATATGCTTGATGAGCGAACCATTGCTCTTGCCCAGGAACTGACTTTTACAAAAGCCAAGACTCTGCAGCAGCGCCTTTGCAGCCGGTATCGTAATCAGTCGCTGTTTGGCTTGCTGTTGCCGGTATTGTCGCCAATAATTGTATGGGTCGGGCTGCCTGTATGGGTTGCAATACTCTATGGTTTCATAGGGGTATGTCTGGCAATCATTCATTTGTGGTTCGCCAGGTTTGTCGATCGCACCGATTTCACGGCGATGCCTATAGTGGAGGCAATGGCTTATGCGGCAAAGGTGCTGAAAATGCAGATGAAAATTAAACGAACAGGCTACTTGCTTGGGGCAATTATTGCAGCGCCGCTACTATATGAAATATGGAGTCTCGGACAAGCGGATCTGTTTATCAGTGCGGTGGCTGGCGGAGTTATCGGCGGCTTTATCGGTCTGCACAAACAACGCGTAAACAACCGCATCGCACGTCAGCTTGTAGAAACTCTTGAAAATGATATCAGACAATGAAAATGCAGCGACTTATCACCGGTATACTCCTCTTGGCAGCAGCCGGCCTGACCGATGCGATGGGTTCAGAACCCAAAAGAGAGTTTCGCGGAGCATGGCTTAATACCATCTACAGAAACGAGTATTCCACACTTTCCACCGACAAGTGCAAGGAATATCTCAAGACTCAGCTTGACCTTTTGCAAAAAGCAGGAGTCAATGCTGTGTTCTTTCAGGCCCGGCCGCAGTCCGATGCGTTTTATGCCTCTGCTTATGAACCATGGAGCCGCTTCCTCACTGCAGGCGGCAAGGCTCCGGCACCGTATTGGGACCCTCTGGAGTTTATGGTCAAGGAAGCTCATGCGCGAGGCATGGAACTGCACGCATGGATAAATCCATACCGTGTCACAAGTTCGTCGAAACAGACATTGCCGAAAGGGCATATATACCATAAGCATCCCGAACGCTTTATCCGTTATGAGGGAAAGCTGTATTTCGATCCGGCCCTGGAGGAAAACCGAGATTTCATTGTCAAGGTGGTCTGTGATATAGTGAGCCGATATGATATCGACGGAATCCATTTCGATGACTATTTCTATCCTTATCCGGGCAAAACAATGTTCCCGGACAATGACAGCTTCCGAAAATTTGGAGGCAAGATGAACCGTGGTGACTGGCGGCGCAAAAATGTAGACATGCTTATAGAGGCCGTGTACTCGTCCATCCATAAGGTCAAGCCTTGGGTGCGTTTTGGTGTCAGTCCGTTCGGAATCTGGAGAAACAAGAAAAGTGACAGCCGCGGAAGCGATACTGCCGGTCTGGAGAATTACGATTCTTTGTATGCCGATGTGCTGCTATGGGCCGAAAAAGGTTGGGTTGACTATCTGATACCGCAGTTGTATTGGGAGAGAGGTCACCGGCTGGCCGATTATGACATACTGGTGAAATGGTGGAATGACTGTGCGCCGGATTGTCAGCTCTACATAGGACAGGATGTCAACCGTTGCATGGACAAAACCGACCTGGATGGCGGAAACAACCAATTGCATTCAAAGCTTGATGCCTGTCGAAAAGCAGACAATATACAGGGCGTGTGCTGGTGGCCGGCCTACAGTGTATCCGGCAACTATAAGGGCGTATCCGATATTCTTCAAAAGGACTGTCAGCAGTACAAAGCTCTCGTCCCGGAATACTCCGGCTTATGTTCGGAACGCCCGGCGCCTCCTTGTGATTTACGTGAGACGTCCCGTGTTCTGAGATGGGAATGCCGCGAGCCGGAAGGAAAATCAAATGATGCGGTGCGCTTTGTAGTATACCGTACGGAGAGTGGTGATAAGGACGAGCTGGACAATCCGGCTTCAATAATCGCAGTTACAGACGCACGCGAATATACAGTATCAGCATCCGGGGTATATTTCGTGACGTCACTCAACCGTGTAAACGCAGAATCGGAATCGTCCGCTAAAATCAGAGTGAAATGATTTCTGTAATAGTACCTGTCTTCAATGGCGCTTCTGACGGAGGTTTTTTCCTTCGGGAGTGTATCGAGAGCATTTTGTGTCAGACAGGCCCGGAATTTGAACTGATAGTTGTAGACGACGGAAGCACCGACAATACTCCAGAAATACTTGCCGGGTATTCTGCAAAGAGCGATATCATCACAATCATACGCCAATGCAACGGCGGTGTATCGGCGGCACGAAATACCGGAGTGAAATCGGCAAAAGGCGATTTCATATGCTTCGTAGATGCTGATGACTACCTGCCTGCGGGTGCTCTGAAAATCCTGTATGATGCGGCGGCAAAGAGCAAGTCGCCGATTGTGATAGGGCAGACATGCCGACGCCCGAATCGTGTTTATACCGGACGTTCCATCCGGATTTTCACCGGAGAGGAATTTGCTGCCCGGACCCTCTATCAGCGTGGTGGGCACAATTCGCCATGGGCCATGCTGGTAAAGCGGACTCTGCTGATACAAGAGCCGTTTGACGAGACAATGCGCTATGAAGACCTTGAACTCAGTTGCCGTCTCTATTTAAGAGCCGGCAGAGTGGCTGTGATTGATTCCGAGGTGTATTTCTACAGAGTCAATCCCGGAAGTTTTATCAACAGTTGGTCCGGCTCGCGCACCGATGCTCTGAAGGCTACATCAGCTATAGAAGACTTCGTTTCAAAAAAATGTCGGTCTCTTTTGCCGGCTGCGCGCGACAGGAGACTGAGCGCAAATTTCAACGTGTTTCTTCTTGCATCGGCTCACGGTGCAGACCGGCAGATAACTGATTCCTGCTGGAATCTGATATGCCGCTATAGACGTGAGTCGCTGATTAATCCGAGGGTGCGTCTGAAAAATAAAATTGGTATTCTTTTATCGTACTTTGGCCGGCGAGCATTGCTTCTGGCCGGACGACTTGTAATGAAATAAGACAATGGCTAAACATGCAGCATTATTTGATCTCGATGGAGTAATAATTGACAGCGAAGGACTCTATACTGAGTTCTGGGCAGATATGGACAGACGATTTCCGACAGGAGTCGATGATTTTGCGATGAAAATCAAGGGCAGTACTTTGCCTCGGATATACGATGCGTATTTTCCCGATAAGAAAATTCAACATGAGATTTCCGCAATGCTGGAAGATTTCGAGCATAAAATGCAAGCCGAGATATATCCTGGTGTATGCGACATGATCTCAGCGCTGCGGAGTGCCGGTTTTTCCATCGCCATAGTCACAAGCAGCAACCGACAGAAGATGACTCGTCTTCTTCACCGTCTGCCGATAATCGAACAGATAGTGGACACTATATTGACCGATGCGGACGTGGCGAACTCCAAACCTCATCCCGAAGGATATATGAAAGCGGCTGAACGCCTCGGATGCCGTCCGTGCGACTGTGTGGTGTTCGAGGATTCGTTTGCAGGAATAGAAGCAGGCCGACGTGCCGGAGGAAAGGTTGTCGGAGTGGCCACAACCAACCGTCTTGAAGACATATCGCCTCTGGTTGATATAGCTGTGCGCAATACAGCAGATGTTACAAGTGATGATTTGCTGAGACTGTTCGTATAGAGCCGGTTCTGGTTTGACGCTGTTGTCAGGAGGTCAGTCGTGGTGGTAAGGTTCGCCGCGAAGGATGGTCATGGCTCTATATATCTGCTCCACCGCAAAGAGGCGTACCATTTCGTGGGAAAAAGTCATTCTGGAAAGTGAAAGCTTTCCATCAGCCCGTTGATATACCTCTTGGGAAAAACCATATGGGCCGCCAATGACAAAGGTCAGGTTGCGGCTTACAAGATGGCTCTGGCGTGCTATGTATTCGGAGAACTCACGTGAGGATAGTTCTTTGCCTCTTTCATCAAAAAGAATCAGTTTGTCACCTGCGCCGATCTGTTGCAATAGCATATTGCCCTCCATAACCTTCTGACGCTCGGAATCGATGCTTTTGCCTGCTTTTACATCGGGAATCACAACAAGTTCAAACGGCATATAATGCGGTATACGCCCGGAATAATTGCTTATTAAATTTTCAAGATGTGTATTGCGGTTGCGACCTATGCAGATTAATCTAATTTTCATGAAGGTATATTATGCTTGTATCGGACAAAATTAGTAATTTTGTGGCAGAATCCAAAATTTTTATTCAGACAATGAAGACAACTGATCAACTTATAGACGATCTGCTCGACCTCGCTTTTGCCGAAGACGTAGGTGATGGTGACCACACCACGCTGAGTACTATTCCGGCAGAAGAAATGGGCCGTCAGCGACTGATAATAAAAGAGGAAGGCATTTTGGCCGGGGTAAGTATCGCCGCAAAGGTTTTTGCACGCTTTGACCCCGAACTTAAAATGACTGTGAATATATCGGACGGCGCTCATGTACGTCCGGGTGATGTGGCTTTCGTAGTAGAAGGCAAAGTACGTTCTTTATTGCAGACCGAACGCGTAATGCTGAACATCATGCAGCGCATGAGTGGTATTGCAACCACAACAGCCAAATATCAGGCCTGTCTTGACGGACTTGCATGCAAGGTTTTGGACACTCGTAAGACAACTCCGGGAATGAGAATGCTTGAGAAGATGGCCGTAAAGATTGGCGGGGGCGAAAATCACAGAATAGGCTTGGTCGACATGATTCTGATTAAGGACAACCATGTTGATTTCGCAGGTGGCATTCCACAGGCGGTAAGTGCCGCCAAATCGTACTGCAAGCAGAACGACAAAAATCTTAAGATTGAGCTTGAGGTACGCAATGAAGATGAAATCCGTCAAGCTCTTGAAGCGGGTGTAGACCGTATAATGCTCGATAATTTTACTCCTGAAAGAACAAGATCAGCGGTCAAGCTTATACGCTCTGTAAATCCGGATGTCGAAATTGAGTCGTCCGGCGGCATAACGCTTGATACTCTCAGAAGTTATGGAGAATGTGGGGTCGACTTCATTTCGGTGGGCGCCCTTACACATTCGGTAAAAGGACTTGACATGAGCTTCAAAGCATTCTGAAGCACTCACCGCAAGATCTAAAACAAAGCTTCCGAAATCCTGTAATGAGGGTTTCGGAAGCTTTGTTTTTGTTAAGAGCTGGCCCTAAGTAATCTCAGGCTATAGAGAGCATCTAATCTGTGGATTTTCGCGAAGGTTCAAAAACCTCGAAGCTATTGTCGGAATAGAAAACCATTATGGACTGCACCCGGCGACCGGACGAAATGACAGCTTGCACTTCCTGTGGCTCCGTTTCTGTCGTAAACTTGTTTTCAATTTTTTTGCTAATTTCAGCCATGGGGTCAAAATCATTCAGTGAGGCACTGCTATTTGCCATGTTTTCAGCGTCATGCGCAGTTTTTTCTTCGGAAAAATCGCAGTTTTGACGCGCTGAGAATTGCGTATTCGCATCTGTCTCCATATCTCCGTCTCCAAAAAGAAGCCACAGCACGTTTAACGCAGGAAAAGCCTGATGAAGTTTTTCAATAAGCTCGTTGCTCACTTTTTTGTTCCTTCCGGTCAGCAATTGAGATAGAGTAGGGCGGGGGATACCAGCCATGTCGGCAACCTGGGAATTTTGAAGTCCGGTATAGTCTATATATTGTTTAAGACGCGATACGATGTCCATAGTGGAATTATATTAGCGGTGTAAATGTAAATTTTCAGAATGCAAAAGTAAACAATAATTTTGTAAACTGCAAATTTGCCTGTATTTACAAAAGCAAACACGACAATCTCAAATGTAAACAATAATGTCGTTTGGAATTGTAAATTCTGATATTGATTAGGCTGTATGTAATAGAATATCAATGCTTTGCAGGCAATAGTTTAAGTTCTGCTTTAGGTTTGAGCTTTAATCACGGGCGAGTATCTGCGTAGCAGTACTGCATATGAAGCAGTGCTTGAAAGATAGTTGGTAATGCACATGGGTATTAGGGCATTACGGCATATGTTAAATATTTAATATCCTTAGAATTTTAGAATGCAAATATATGTGAATGCAAATTTGGGTTCGAGTGGAACAAGTTAATAGAGGTATACAGCAATCCATTCCTGTATGCATAATGTAATTAGCGGATTTAGCGCAGGCAATCAATTGCAAACGGAAGGACTGTCTTGTTTATGTAAAATGTAAATTAATGTGCGTTTGTTATAGTAAATTGTGTTGTATTACTTGTGTGTTATCTATGATATAATAAGAACCATCTGTCGCTTGGCTTGGTTGAGCCTGTTCTTGATTTTAACATAGTGAAAACTAATGCGTTAAAATAGCCTAAGATAAATTCCGCGACAGCCTGCAATAATCCGGACACGATTCTATCTGTCAGTTACCCAGTATCTTGTCATTAGCGTGGTATGCTTCTATCGGTCAAATCCAGTTCTGCCGGTCTCTGAAAGCTGCTTGCTTGTATGACGTGGTAACCCGTTCCCCAGTTTGTATGATACCTACATGTATGATAATACAAGACTGCATGCTTTGGACGCGTTCATCGATTAGCTTCTTTCCCTTAGCTCCAGTGTATAGTTGGGCGTGTAGTCTGTCTGAATAATGTTGAGGAGGGCGATAGAAACAAAAGTCGATTTTGCCTACTTAACATAATATCGATTGTTAAAACATTTTATAAGGTGAATTCCGCACGACAAAGTTAGCATGACGAAACCTCATTTCCACATTATAACTGATGTTAACAAGTATTTCCTTAAAATAAAATTAGCGCTGGATTTCGATAGTCCAACAATTTTCATTAACTTTGTAGGAACTTAGCTATGCAGGCCGCATGCAGGTTTGCATAGTAATAGTGATAAAGAAACATACATATCTATAATATAAATGGAAGTAACAGGAAAAATCATTTTAGCTCTTCCGGAGCAGTCAGGTACGTCGAAAGCCGGCAATGCCTGGAAAAAACGCGAATATGTGCTCGAAACAAATGAGAGCTACCCCAAAAAGATACATTTCGATTTCTTTGGCGACCGCGCAGACCAATATCCCCTGACCATCGGTCAGACAATCAAACTGAGCTTCGACATCGAATCACGTGAATACAACGGACGTTGGTATACATCAATCCGCGGGTGGAAGTCAGAACCGGCAGAAGAAGGAGCTATGGCAGCTCAGCCTACTTATGGTGCTGCCCCCGCGCCTGCTGCTCCTGCTGCAAGTAATCCCGGAGCAGTTCCTCCGCCTCCGATTCCTGCAGCAACCGCCGATGAGGATCTGCCATTCTGATTACAGCGTTGAACCCTACAAGGCACTGTACAGCAAACCGTCGTCGTTGCGGATGCTCGCAGTGCCTTGATTATATGGTTCCTGAATCATGCAAAACTATTACTTGAAAAGAAATTATGCTGATTACAAATTCTTTAGCTACATTCGGACGATATTGTCTGTTTATTAGGAAGGTCTTTGCCCTACCCGACCGTTGGGGCGTTTCCGGGCGGCGTACAGTTGATGAGGTCATGAAACTTGGAGTCGCGTCAATCCCTCTGGTATTGGTAATATCCATATTCATAGGAGCAGTAATAGCCATACAGATGCAGCTTAACATAGCATCACCATTGATACCGGCCTATTCTGTAGGCCTCGCGACACGAGATATAGTATTGCTCGAATTCTCCAACTCCATCCTGTGTCTGATACTTGCCGGCAAAGTCGGCTCTAACATAGCCTCCGAAATCGGCACAATGCGCGTCACGGAGCAAATAGACGCGCTCGAAATTATGGGTGTAAACTCGGCAAACTACCTTGTGCTGCCTAAGATAATCGCATTCGTGTTCTTCATGCCTGTATTGGTGATATTATGCATGGGCACGTCTTTGCTTGGCGGTTTCCTGGTAGCTGTTTTTACTGACATAATAACAGTGACACGATACGTATACGGCCTGCAGGCTCTTTTTACCGAATGGTATGTCTGGTATGCTCTTATCAAGTCGCTCGTATTTGCCTACATCATTGCGTCTGTAGCATCGTTTTATGGCTATTATGTAAAAGGTGGTGCCCTTGATGTTGGAAAAGCCAGTACCGATGGTGTTGTGTCCAGCAGCATTCTGATACTGCTGTTTGATGTATTGCTAACAAAACTGCTACTGCAATGATTGAAATTAAAGATATAACCAAATCTTTCGATGACCGCACTGTTCTGCATGGCGTAAGTGCTGTCTTTGAAACAGGCAAAACCAATCTCATAATCGGTCAGAGCGGTTCGGGAAAAACGGTTCTGATGAAGTCTCTCGTAGGTCTTGTACGTCCGGAGGAGGGAGAAATTCTTTTTGATGGACGCGACCTTCTGAAAATGACGGCTGATGAAACTAAGAATCTACGAAAAGAAATCGGAATGTTGTTTCAGGGTAGTGCGTTGTTCGACTCTGAGACTGTACTCGGCAACGTGATGTTCCCATTGATTATGTTCACCGGCATGAGCAAGGATGAAATGCTTGAACGGGCGCATTTCTGCATCAGCAGGGTCAATCTGACCGGAGCTGAAAACAAATATCCGTCCGAAATTTCGGGAGGCATGCAGAAACGCGTTGCCATCGCAAGAGCTATTGCGCTTAATCCGAAATATCTTTTCTGCGATGAACCCAATTCAGGCCTTGACCCGAAAACATCCATTCTTATAGATGAACTGCTTCACGATATTACACACGAATACAATATCACTACAGTAATCAATACTCATGACATGAACTCTGTGCTTGGTATCGGAGAAAATATTGTGTTTATCAACAAGGGTTATCGTGAATGGGTTGGCAATATGAACCAGATTTACAATACAGCCAACGAAGCGCTCAATCATTTTGTATTTGCTACCGAACTCTTCCAGCAAGTAAGAAGATATGTTGTGGCGAATGGTCGTTATGATAATGATACCCACAGATGAGGTTCGCCGATATATATGGACATGAAGATGTGAAACAGCGTCTGCGGGCGATGGCCGACAGCCGTCGGATGCCACATGCTCTCATGATTGAAGGCGCGGAAGGTTCTGCCAAGTTTGCACTTGCCAGAGCTTTCGTGCAGTATATACACTGCACGAACCGCCGGGATGGTGACAGCTGCGGAGTCTGCCCGGAATGCCGTTTGTCGGACTCTCTTAATCATATCGATACATTTATCAGTTTTCCGGTTGTGAAACGCAGCGGTCGCGGAGACACATCCGACGACTATCTTCCGGATTTCCGCGAGTTCGTAAAAGACTGTCCTTTTATGGACTTTGAGGAATGGCTGCGACGCCTCGACAACATCAACGCACAGCCAATGATTTATGTCAGCGAATCGTCAGCTCTCATTCGGAAAATCGCCATAAAGTCACGACGCTCCGAGTTCAAGACTGTGCTGATGTGGCTGCCCGAACGTCTGATGGAAAACGCTGCCAACAAGCTGTTGAAAATCGTCGAGGAGCCGGCGTCAGACACCGTCATTGTGATGGTAAGCAACAACTCACGACAAGTGCTGCCTACGATTTATTCACGTACACAGCGGATAGTAGTGCATCGTTACGACAATGACGAGATTGAGGATATTATCCGTAGTCGTGGCT
Source organism: uncultured Porphyromonadaceae bacterium (assembly GCA_947177365.1). Taxonomy (GTDB): domain Bacteria; phylum Bacteroidota; class Bacteroidia; order Bacteroidales; family Muribaculaceae; genus CAG-873. Next base: position 17,530 of record CAMWUD010000012.1, read on the forward strand.
CCGTGTCGGCTGACGATGCTGCTCTCATAGCCAGATTGTCCGCCGGAAATATCAACGAGGCACTCCGGCTTATGTCGGTATCCAAAGAGCGCCAAAAATTTCTGGATTTGTTCAAAGAACTGATGCGGAAAGCATACCTGCGCAAAATCATTGACCTCAGGCAATGGAGCTCTGATCTGGCTGCCCTCGGACGCGAGCCACAGATTCAGTTCTATGATTATTGTGCGCGTATGCTGCGCGAAAATTTTGTCTACAATCTGAAAGTGGACAGTCTTACCTTTCTGTCAAAAGACGAAATGGAATTCAGTGCCAATTTCGCACGCTTTATTACCAATCTCAATGTCATACAGCTGCTTGAGGCTTTCAGTAAGGCAGCCGCTGATATAGCTGCAAACGGCAATGCGAAAATCATCAATTTCGATGTCGCGATTCAAGTGATTCTTTTGCTCAAACGCGATAAATAACAGAGCTTTTATGTCAGACATGAAGTTCCTTCATCAAGTAGCCGCATATTTCTGCGGACGTGCTACAGCAGACAATATGGCAGAACTTATAATGGTTGTGCCTACACGCCGAAGCGGCCTGTTTCTGAAGAAACATTTTCAAAAGGAACTCGCCGGGAAGAGTCATCCGGTGATGATGCCGCGGTTTCACACTATGGGCCGCCTGATTCAGGACCTTTCCCAATGTCAGACGATGCCCCGTGACGAACAGCTGTTTCTTCTGTACGAGGCCTATTGTGAAACACTTGATGAACTGGGCAACAGAGAGCAGGCCCGCGATTTTGACCGTTTCGCTTTCTGGGGTGACATCATACTCAATGATTTCAACGATATTGACAATTCTTTGTCAGACGCTTCATCGGTGTTCCGCAACCTGAAAGGACTGAAAGAAATCGCAGCCGATTTTCTTACGGATGAACAAAAGGATATAGTACGTCGTCTATGGGGTGAATCGCAATATACCAGAGAGAGCGACAATGGCTTCTGGCTACATTTCGACCGTGCCGGCGGAGACAATCCGTCAAGTGTAAGAAACGGTTTTATACAACTGTGGCAGCTTCTTGGTCCGCTGTATCAGCGGTTCCATCAGAAGCTCGCTTCACTGGGACTCGCTACAGAAGGACGTCAGCAACGGCTGGCAGTAAAAGCATCCTCCTCAGACTCGTCAGGACACAAATATGCCTTTGTAGGATTCTCCACACTTACAAATGCAGAATTCTCTGTAATGAACAATCTCCGGCAATCAGGCAAGGCGCAATTCTTCTGGGATTTCGGCATGCTTCCGCCTGACACGGCCACGGGTAGTGTTCTGAATAAATTCATCAGGCTTTCACATGCACTTCCCGCTCCGGACGATTTCATGATGCAGCCCATGGAGTGGCCGGACAAAATTGAATGCATAGCTGTGCCATCGAATATAGGACAGTCGAAATACCTCAGTAAGATTCTTGCCGACTGGTATGCCGGCGATGAAGCCCCCCGGCGTCAGGAATCCCTGCTTGATACAGCCTTGATTCTGCCGGACGAAGGATTGCTGCCTACAACGGTTCTTTCTCTGCCCCATTGTGTGGATTCTGTCAATATTACACTGCGTCTGCCATACCGTAGCACGACATTTGCATCGCTTCTTTCCGGAATAATTGCCATGCAATTAAGGGCACGGATCATACACGGTGAATACCACTTCTTCTATGAAGATGTGGAAAGAGTACTCTCCCACCCCCATATCCACGCCATTGTAAATGATAAGGCAGACAATGTCCTGCGGCAGATTTCTGCTGAGAAAATGTACAATATTCCGGCTTCAGAAATGCGACAGTTCATGCCGGAGCTGGATTATCTCTTTGAAGCTGTCAAGGACTTGAACGACATTTCTGAAATACATGCCTTTACTATAAAGCTGCTCAGTGGACTTGAACAGGCGTTTCTTGGACTTTCGGATAATTCCGAACTGATAGAATACCGCATGCTTGCATACTTCCGCGAGCAGCTCGACAGCCTTTCTCGCCTTATAAAGAAATATAATGTAAGCATGGGCGAGAACACATATTTTGCAATGTTTGAACGTCTGCTTGCAGCCAAGCGTATCGATCTGCACGGGTCTCCACTGAAAGGTCTGCAGATCATGGGTGTTCTCGAAACCCGTACTCTTGATTTCAACAGGGTTGTCATTGCAAGTATGAATGAACGCATCTTCCCCAAAAAGAGCTATCTGCGCACAATGATTCCTGACTCGCTCAGACGTGCGTACGGACTGAACACCGAGGCAGAGGCAGATGCATCCTATACATATTATTTCTACCGCTTGATTACCGGCGCAAAAGATGTGAAGCTTCTCTATGACAATCGGTCCGCCTCGTTCGGTGCCGGAGAGGTGTCGCGCTTCATCAGCCAGTTGCGTCATCTGGCACATGGCAAGAATATTGTGTTTTCATCGCTGCGCCTTAATTCTGAAAGCGATGAAAGCCGCAGTCTGACAGTACCTAAAGACAGACATGTACTTGCTCTCCTTGACCGTTTCAAGGCCGGTGGTCCGCTGAAACTGTCTGCCTCATCGTTGAAAACTTACTTGTCGTGTCCGCTTAAGTTCTATCTGCAGAATGTAAGAGGTCTGCGTACCGATGATGAAGTCAATCCGTATATCAACGCTGCTGATTATGGAACTGTGGTACACGGTGTCATGGAGTACCTATACAAACCATATGAAAACAAAATTATCACCAAGGCGGTCATTGATTCCATACTGAACACAAAAGGATATATTTTCAATGCCGTGCAGGGTGTGATGAGCGATTTTCTCAACAAGGACAGGCTTAAACGCGGACAGACGCCGCGGCCTCTTAACAACGAATCGCGTATTCTTTGCCGGGTCATTGAGCATTTTGTCACCAATGTGTTGCGTAGCGAACGTGACAGCTATTGCAATCCGTCGTTCAAGTACATAAAAGCGGAACACAGAGTGTCGCCGCCTCCTGTCTGGCAGATTACACCGGAACTGGCTGTGAATTTCACTATGGTTATCGACCGGATCGACGAAATCAGTCCCGGTTATCTGCGCTTTATTGACTATAAGACCGGCGGCGACCTTACTGAGGCGAAAGCGGTCGACAAACTTTTCGATGATTATTCAGTCGGTGCCATCTTCCAGCTGCTGCTTTATTGTGAAGCGTATGGGGCTATGGTCAACCCCAATATAAAAATCCAGCCGGTAGTCTATAATTTCACGACAATTACCGCAAGCGGCAAAATTGATTCAATCAAGATAGGTAAGGATTATATTGAGAACTACAAGGACATCAGTGATTCATTCATGCCTTTGCTCAAGGAACGGATCGAAGAGATATTCAATCCTGACGTACCTTTTGTACAGTGTGAGGAAAATTCTTTCGGCGGTCCTTGCGGCCATTGTCCGTTTGTGGATCTCTGCGGAAGATAATATTTATGGCCGGACTGTATATACATATACCCTATTGCCACAGCAAGTGTGCTTATTGCGACTTTTACTCAAGACCGGACGATGGTAATGCCGGATTGGTCGCCGATACCATAGTGAAAGAATTCCGCTTGCGAAAACATGAGTTCGCAGAACCGATTACGACCATATATATCGGTGGCGGTACTCCATCCATCCTTCCGGACAGACTTCTTGGCGACATTGTAAAAGGAATTGGAATTGATAGCTTTGATATCAAGGAGTTTACCATCGAGGTTAATCCTGAAGACATATATCCGGAAAAACTGAAATTCTGGAAAGCGCTTGGCATTGACCGAATCAGTATGGGTGTACAGTCGCTGTGCGATGCCGAACTAAAAGCCGTAGGTCGCCGTCATAGCGCACAGACTGCACTTGATGCCCTGGACATGATTCGTGAGGCGGGGTTCACTAAGATAAGCTGCGATCTGATTTATGGATTGCCCGGACAGAGCGTATATTCATGGCAAGAATCTCTTACAAGATTACTTGATACCGGCATAACACATTTGTCGGCATACTCCCTGACCTATGAACAGGGTACCCTACTCTATGCCCGTATGCTTAACGGGAAAGTGATTCCGGCCGATGACGACACTGTATTGGAACTTTATTCAATATTGTGTGATGAGACAGCTGCTCGCGGATTCCGGCATTATGAAATCTCCAATTTCGCCTTGCCCGCTTATGAAGCCATTCATAATTCATCTTACTGGAACGACACTCCATATCTCGGCCTTGGGCCGTCGGCACACAGTTTCGATGGCCATACACGGAGAATCAATCCGGCTTCGGTTCGGACTTACATTGAAAACATGCCTGCTTTTGAAATAGAAGCGGAAAGCGAAATAGACCGGCTCAATGACCGAATAATCACGGCATTGCGTACGGATCGCGGTCTCGAACTCAATAGTATACCTCACAAATACCGTTCGAGCATAGAGCGCTATGCCCGTATTTGGGTCAACCGCTCTATGCTCGAATATCGTGGGGATGTGCTGATAATACCCGAACGCCACTGGATGATGGCAGATGCCATCATGCGTGACCTTATATTGACTGATTCTGATCAGACAGACTCGGAATAGCCGGATAGATAGCCGGTTCCTCACTCAGCGCCAATTTTATGACGTCACTTATCGTGTCGACATACACAAAGTCAAGGCCGCTGCGGTAGCGCTCCGGAATATCATCTACATTCTTTCTGTTCTCTTTCGAAAGAATTATGTGCTCGATGCCGGCGCGTTTGGCTGCAAGTATTTTTTCTTTTATTCCACCTACCGGAAGTACCTTGCCCCGAAGTGTGATTTCTCCAGTCATTGCAGTACGTTCGTTCAGCTTTCTGCCTGTAAAGGCCGATACAAGTGCTGTAACCATTGTTATGCCTGCCGAGGGTCCGTCTTTGGGTATAGCGCCTTCAGGGAAATGGATGTGTACGTCATAGTTTTCAAACAATGCTGCATCTATGCCACATTGTCCGGCATGCGAGCGAACCCATTGCAGCGCGATCGAGGCCGACTCCTTCATTACATCGCCAAGATTTCCTGTAACCGTAAGCCTGTTGCCCTTGCCTTGTGAAAGACTGGTTTCTACAAGCAGAATTTCCCCGCCGACCTGAGTCCAGGCAAGTCCGGTCACGACACCTGCGAAATCATTGCCTTCGTAGCGTTCCTTATTATATATAGGTGTACCCAACAATATTTTCAGATCCGATGGCTCGACATTTTCAGGGAATGACGAGCCGCTTACCTTAGCGAGCACGAGTTTTCGGGCTATCGCGGCAAGACGCTTTTCGAGCTGGCGCACACCGCTTTCAGCTGTATATTCCTCTATGATATGGTTGATTGCACTGTCGCTGATTTTTAGTTCGCCGGATTCAAGTTTATGCTCGCTGCATACGCGTGGAAGCAGGTGGCGCTTGGCAATCTCTACTTTCTCCTCTTGGAGATATCCGGATAAGTCGATGATTTCCAGACGGTCGAGCAACGGCTGCTGAAGAGTGCTCAATGTATTGGCTGTGGCGATGAACAGCACATGCGACAAATCATAGTCAATGTCGATATAATTGTCGTGGAAGTACTTGTTCTGTTCCGGGTCAAGAACTTCAAGCAATGCTGCTTCGGGATCGCCTTTGAAGTCGCGGCCAATCTTGTCGATTTCATCAAGCAGCAGAACAGGATTGCTGCTGCCGGCTCTCTTTATGGCCTCGATGATACGTCCGGGCATTGCGCCGATATAAGTGCGGCGATGTCCACGGATTTCTGCTTCATCGTGAAGTCCGCCAAGCGACACACGCTGATAATTGCGTCCGAGTGCTTTTGCCACAGACTTGCCCAGCGATGTCTTGCCTACTCCCGGAGGACCTGCAAGACAGAGTATCGGAGCCTTGCCGTCAGGATTGTTGATAATGAGGGCAAGCTGTTCAAGAATGCGCTCTTTTACTTTTTCAAGACCATAATGGTCTGATTCAAGTACATCGCGCGCCTGTTCGAATGTCGGCTTATAGTCGGTCATTTTTCCCCAGGGCAAATCCAGAAGCACCTCTATATAACTGTATGCTACAGCGTAGTCGGGAGAGGTCGGGTTCAGCCTGCGCAATTTTCCGAGTTCCTTGTCGAATGCGGCTCTGGCGGCTTCGGGCAGACCGAT
>CAMWUD010000013.1 GCA_947177365.1 uncultured Porphyromonadaceae bacterium
GTTCCACCACTTCTTTACCGGCGGATTTGAGCGCGGAGATGACATCATCATAGACACCATTACGCTTAATGGATCCTCCGCCATAAGTAAGTAACACCTTCTTTCCAAAAGGCATGAGAGCCTCCGCGAGATTTTTCTGAGCCTCGTCACCAAAGAACAACTTAGTGGGGTTGGCATATACAAAATTTCCTGTCATAGTATGGTTGTTATTCTCATTAATAGATTAATAGAGTTCGTTGTATTCCTCGTCGGTCACAGGTTCAAGCCAGATATTTTCCGTGTTTTCGCCGGGTACACTGAAAGCGAGATGCGCAAACCACGAGTCCTTTGCCGCTCCATGCCAGTGCTTGACGTTGGCAGGGATATGGATTACTGTGCCGGGGAGTATCATCTGTTTATAATGCAAAATTACTAATACTTATGGTCACACACATACCTCAATCCACGAAAAACATACCAATATCAGAGAAATCAGTATCATACTCTGTCTTCGCGTGATTTGGATAAAAACCTCACGCGTAGGCGCAAAGCACGCCGAGAGCCGTCTGAAAATATCATGTACCTGATTTTCGGATTAAGCCCAAAATACTCCAATTTCTGCATTCCGGATTTTTTGACTAATTTTGTACTCTGGAAACCGTTCCTGTTATCAATTTTTGAAAATCAGAAACTGACATTTTTACCACGCCATATCATTATGTACATAAGAAACATAGCCCTCAGCCTGATGGTGCTGCTGACACTCTTTTGCTGCCCGACCGCCGCTTATGCCGCCGGAGAATCCGATATTGTGAGAATCCTGGCCGTAGGAAACAGCTTTTCAGAAGACGCTCTCGACTACTACTTTCATGACATCTGCAAAGCCGCAGGCAAGAATGTGATTGTCGGCAACCTCTATATCGGCGGCTGCTCCATCGACCGCCACTTGCTCAACGCACAGACCGATTCGGCCGCTTACCGTTTCCGCCGAATAGGACTCGACGGCGCCACTCTCACGACCTCGCCTGTGCGCATGAGCGAGGCGCTCGGCAGCGACGACTGGGACTACGTAAGCCTGCAGCAGGCCAGCGGCGTATCTGGCATTTACAGCTCTTATGCACATCTGGGCGAACTGATTGCATACGTCGACAGTCTTACAAGCGAAAAGACCCGACTCATATGGCACCAGACCTGGGCATATTCACCGACATCGGATCATGGTGAATACAGCAACTACGCCTCTGACCAACACGTGATGTACGACTCCATCGTATCGGCCTGCGCCAGAGCCATGGCCGAACACAAGGCTCTGGCGCTCGTGGTGCCTGTCGGCACGGCTGTCCAGAACGCCCGCCTTGCAGGCGGCAATCCCGACCTCACACGCGACGGCTATCATCTCGACGTGATCATAGGCCGCTATATAGCCGCATGCACCTGGTTCGAAGCAATCTTCGGTGAAGCGGTTACCGGCAACAGCTTCGTGCCCGCCGGACTAAGTCCGGAATTGGCCGAGATGGCTCAGGAAGCGGCTCATGCCGCCTGCGTCAGTCCTATGCAGCCAAGCCGTTAAGGAGAAAAAAGGTCATTCTATGGTAAAAAAATCAACTGTCTCAGGATTGGTATTGCTTCTGGGACTTGCCACGGCAATGGCGGAAGAACCCGCCGACACCAACGCCGTCGAACGGCTCCGGGAGGTCATTGTCACCGGCAACTCAGCTCGTCAGCGTATCAACACCACCAGACTCGGCACCGAACGCATCGAACTGTCGAAACTCACCGAACTGCCATCCTTTGGCGGCGAAGCCGACATTATCAAATCAATCACCCTGCTCCCCGGTGTCCGCAGCGAAGGTGAGGGCGGAGGCGGCTTCGAGGTGCGCGGAGGCAATGCCTACCAGAACCTTGTGCTGCTCGACGGCATTGCGCTCTATAACCCCTCGCATGTGATGGGTATATTCTCCACCTTCAACGACGACGCCCTCGGCAGCGCAACACTATATAAGGGCGCCCTCCCGGCGATGTACGGCAACGCTTCATCGTCCGTGCTTGAGACCACTCTCGTGCCCGGCGACATGACCGAATACCATGCTTCGGCATCCATCGGTATCCTTGCCGCCAAAATCAAGGCGGAAGGCCCGATTCTGACCGACCGTCTGTCATTTGCCGTAGCGGCCCGGCGCTCATACGTCGACGCCTTTCTGAAAGCCGTGCCGCAGTACCGCAGCACCGTGATGAACTTTTATGATGTCTCCGCACGGCTGCGCTACTGTCCGTCGGCGGCACACACTGTCGACGCTTCGTTCTTTATCAGCCACGACAATATGGCCATATCCGACCTCATGGGACTCTACTGGGGCAACCTCGGAACATCGCTCAACTGGATTGCCCGCGCCGGCGACCGTCTGACCTTCACCACCACAGCGGCGCTGACCCACTTCGACCCCAAGATGTCGATGGACATCATGAACCTCAACCAGGTGATGTGGACCTACATCCACAACTACTCTCTCAACGAGAAACTCAAGTGGAACATATCCGACCGGCATGGCCTGGAATTCGGCCTGCGCTCGGAACTCCTCAGGGTAAAGTCGGCCGAATGGATGCTCAATGCCACATCCGAGCGCGAAATCCGCTCGCTGTGGGAAAACTCGGTCTGGACCGAATACAGCGGCTCGTTTGCCGACAGACTCAATCTGACAGCCGGTCTGCGGCTCAATGTCTCATCGGTTCTTTCACAAGCCAGATTTCACGACTACCTGAGCGCCGGCACGGCACCAAACCAGTTCGACAGCAAGACATATGTCGAAGCCGAGCCACGTATAAACCTGAAATACAACATCACTCAGCTCCATAACATCAAGGCCGGATTCGGCATATCCACCCAGAATCTGCATGCCATCCGCTCAAGTGCCACATCATTCCCCTTCGACCGCTATGCCCTCAGCTCCGCCACCGTAAAACCGGAGCGCTCGCTGCAATACGGCATCGGATACAGCGGCATGAACGCCGGAGGCGCTTTCGACTGGTCGGCGGAAGCCTATTACCGGAGCATGGACAATATCTACGACTACATGGACGGACGCAGTTCGTTCTCCGACATTGCCCTCGAAAGCATCATACTCGGAGGCCGTGGCCGCAGTTATGGCGCCGAATTCATGCTTCGAAAGAACAGCGGACGACTGACCGGCTGGATTTCATATACGCTTTCACGCACCGAGACCAGAATACCCGGCATCAACGACAACCGCTGGTACAACGCCACCAACGACCGCCGGCACGACCTGGCCATTACGGCAATCTACAAGCTGTCGGACCGCTGGAACCTGTCCGCTTCATGGATATTCCTTTCCGGCCAGCCGCTGACAGCGCCTGACGTAAAATACGAAATCGGCGGTGAGACCTGCTATTACTATTCCAGACGCAATGCCTATATGACACCTTCCACCCACCGGCTCGACCTTTCGGCCAGATACAGTCACAGCGGAAAGAAATTCACTTATGAATGGGCATTCGGAATCTACAATGCATACTGCCGCTACAATCCGTATGTGGTTTATTTCGAGGACGATGATTCAAAGCCTTCCGGCACCCGCGCGGTACTCCGCGCCATGTACGGTCTCGTTCCATCGGTATCATATACTCTGAAATTCTGACAGACTATGAAAATTCATTGCATTGCATCGGCCATATGCCTGACAATCATGCTCGCAGCATGCGAAAAAGAACTTGATTTCAAATATCACTACATCGAACCGCTGACGGTAATCGAGGCCGAAATCACCCCCGAAGGCACAAAAGCCGGCATCACACTCACCACACCCATGGACGAGCCCATGGACCGAACCCGGCTGACCGATGCCTCCGTGACCCTGACCGACCTGACCGATGGAAGCGTCTACAAGCTTCAGGCAGACGCCGAAGGTTTTTTCACCGACCCGACACCCGGCATCACCGGCCACAGCTATCGCCTGACTGTGGAGCGTGGCGACTGCCACTACGAGGCCGAGGCCACCATGTATCCTCCGGTGAAAATCGAAAGCCTCGAATTCAACTGGATCAATATGCCATACGACCAGGTAGCTGTATTTCAAGCTCAGTTCAGCTGCGAACATTACGGCAGCAGCGACTGCTACTGGATCCGGCTCTTCCGTAACGGCAGGATTTATCAATGGGGAGAGATAGACGGGCGCGGAGCTGTCGACGGAGTCTACACCTACTTTACCATGACCACCCGCCGTGATACCGATGAAGAGGATGATGACACAGTGCTATACGACGGCGATGTGATCACCTGCACTGTATCTCCGATTTCTCGCGCCATGCACGACTATCTCGAAGCCCTGCAGAACGACAGTAACGGCCCGGCCATGTTCAGCGGCGACAAGTGTCTGGGATATTTCATGGCCACATCGCCCGTATCCGAATCAATCGCATTCCATCCGGATGAAATTCCGGAATACAAATAGAACAACAAGAGCCGAACCGGCTCTAACAATAAGAGGAACCGGATGAGATTGTTCATCTGGTTCCTCTTTCGCAAATCTGCTGTCTGTCGCTATTGTACGGCGAGTTTCAGAGCATACTTCCCTACCCTGACAATGTAGATACCCGCAGTATCCAGATCAATCTGAACTACGGACGTCCGGGCATCCATGCTGTGAAGCAACTGCCCGTCGAGCGTATACAGGCTCACAGCCGTGTTCAAGACGACATCTCTGATAAATATGCTACGACCCACAACCTGAATCTTTACGTCATCAATCGAAATGGTCTCCACTCCGGAATATTTGTCTACCCGGACGTTACACTCGTCGGTCAACCACGGATAATATTGGGTATGAACCTCTACCACCGCCTGTCCTTCGGATATTGCCTCGAGAACTCCGGTATTGGAGACTGTCACCACACTTTCGTCGGACGATGACCACATGACCTCTTTGCTTGTCGCGTCAATCGGCAGAATCTCCGCCGTGAGAGCAAACGAATCGCCCTCAAGCAATGTCACATCATGTTCGCTGAGCGTTATAGATGTGGCATACTGTACCACAGTAATGACACATGACGCAGACAAGTCTGAGCCATCTGTCATGCGGCAGGTGACAGTAGTCTCACCTTGCGCGCAAGGATAGAACACATTGCCCATAAATGAACCTACAGATTTGTCGGAGCTTTCCCATACCCAATCCTTCACACTGGTATTGGCAGGCAAAATCTCCGGCAGTATCTCCCATCTCTGCCAGACGTTGAGGGTCAGGCGATCATGAGGAAGTGTTATGCTTTCTGCAAGAACAGGTGTCACTTCAATCAGGATGCTTCCGTATATGCCGTTTGAAGCCGTGGCAATCACATATGCATATCCCGGTGCGATTGCCGACACTGAGCAGAGGCCGTTGTTGTTCTCCGTCAGCCGGAGAACAGACTCGTCGGAACAAGACCATACAACTATCGGATTTGTGGTAGTACCGGGAAGCACTAAAGCTCCGAGAAGAATCTCGCTGCCATCCGGAATCGTAGTCTTGTCCCCCACCGTATATATCTGGACTTCCTCAGCCGGAGTTTCAACAATGGTCAACGTTATTTCGTCCGTGCAACCGCTTGCCGTGGCCCGGATTATAACGGTTCCCAATTCGTAGTTGGCTGTCACCAGACCGTTTTCATCAACAGTAGCTCTTGACGGATTATCTGTTTCCCACACTACATTTTTATCTGTGGCTGTCGCCGGATATACACTTGCCGTAAGTTGCAATGTCTCTTTGGTTTTAAGCTCTGTCGGGCCACCGGCTGTGATTGTCACTGACTCAACCGGTGTAACAGCTACATAAATCCTGACTGAAGCATGTACATTGCTTCCATCTGTCGCCGTAGCCTTGATGTCGGAATACCCTGCATAATGCGCAGTCAGCAGGCCGTTGGCGTCTACCGTGATTACAGACGGGTCGCTCGACTCCCATACGACAGATTTGTCAGTGGCTGTCTCAGGATATACACTCACGCTCAGCTGTTTTGTGTCGCCCGCATACATCATGTCATTATCCTTGACGATTTCAATACGTTCGACCGGTGTCGAAACTACAGTGAAATAGATAAAATCGCATTTGAAGTCAGCGGGAGGATTTTCACCATAAGGTGATGCCGGACTGAAAGCCCCGATCCAGGATTTCTCCACAACGCTATTGGCAGTCACCTCACCGTTCTGGTCGACGGAGAGCGCACCTGTCTGAGAATACCATTCAATAGTCTTGACAGTCGCATTTTCCGGAAGAACCGTGGCAGTCAACCGGACTTTATCTCCTGCCTTGAGTACCGTAGGTCCGTCATAATTGATCACAACCTGCTCTACGGCAAGCGGATTTACATGGACTTGACATGACGCGGTCAATTCTGATCCATCTGTAGTCGCAGCCTCTATCATAGCATCACCAAGCGCATTTGCAGTCACTTTGCCATTGCTGTCGACCGAGACTATATCCGGATTCGACGATGTCCATCTCAAAGTTTTATCAGTGGTTGTCGACGGCGAAATTATTGCTTCCAGCTGATATTGCTCACCGACATGCATATCCACCGCTTCATCATTCAGCACCAACGTCTTAGCCAATGTGGCTTCCACAATAAATTCTATATTGAGTTTCTGACCGCTGCTGTTCTCGGCTGTGATAAGGACTGTTCCGACCCCATGAGCCGTAACGGTTCCATGAGCCGTAACGGTTCCTTTGACATCAACAGTAGCGATTGACGGGTCGCTGGAACTCCATTTTACAGATTTGTCAGTGGCGTTTTCGGGCGATACAACAGCCGTGAGAACTGTGCTCTGTCCGACCTTGAGATTCGTGGTTTCCGGTGATTCAACCCGGATTCCGTCAGCCGGTGTCGGAACTACCGACACAATAACCGAACAAGATATGCCAGAACCGTCCTTTGCTGTCGCTGTGACTGTGGTATTGCCCACTGCTCTGGCGACAATCCTCCTTAATCCATCAACTGTGGCGATACTGCTGTCGGCCGAAGTCCATACGAGAGTCTTGTCTGTGGCATCTTCAGGCTCGACTGTCGCCGTGACCCTGACCGATTCCCCTACCTCCAGTTCTACTGCAGGCTTGTCGACGCTTATGGCTGACACCAGAGTGGGCAAAACGGTAATGAATACATAGTCGGTCTGACCGGCTGAATTAGTCACTTCCACCCAATTGTCCTCGACAGGAGCCACTGCCCTTACAAGACCGTTCTGGTCAACCTTCACAGCCGGGGTCTGGGATAGCCAGCTTACTGTCTTGTCGGTTGTTGTCTCAGGAAGCACCGAGGCCGAGAGCTGAACCGTCTCACCGATTTTCAATACAAATGGCCCGCGTGGCTCGATAGCGACACTTTCGGCGGCGGTCTCTCCGACAGTTATACTGCATGTGGCGGAAATGCCGGTGCCGTCGGTCGTTGTGGCTGTAATCACACAATCACCTAATGCATGGGCAGTAACCACACCGTCTTCCGATACTGTTGCTACCGACATGTCGGATGACTCCCAGTGTACAGTCTTGACTGTAGTGGTTTCGGGCGTGAATACCACACTCAATTGTATGGTTCCGGAAACTTTCAGTGCTGCCGACGAGCGGTTAAGCTGTATCGAGCCGGCAGGCGTCGGATTGACTTTGACACGAATCACATCGCTTTGCCCTGCAGAGTTGGTGGCGGTGATGGCAAGGTCTCCGACAGCATGAGCGTGGAGCAGACCGTTATCATCCACTGTGACACTGCCGGGGGCATCGCTCCTCCATATCACGCTTTTGTCTGTAGCATTCTCCGGAAGTACGGTTGCTGTCAGCTGGTAGGTTTCGCCGGCCTGCATCTGCACCGGACCGGACTGGTCGATTCTGATGCTCTGTGCGGGTGTCGGTACTACAGTAACATGGCAAAGCGCTGAAATTCCGGAACCGTCTTTTGCCGTAACAACGACATCGGCCTCACCGATTGAGACGCCTGTCACCAATCCGTTTTCGCCTACCGTTGCAACTGCATTGTCCGACGAACTCCAGGCAAGCGACTTGTCTGTAGCGTTGTCGGGTGAAACCAAGGCGGTCAGCGCCACTGATTCACCGGCCATCAGCGAAATCTGACTCTGATCAATGCTGATGCCGCTTACCGGGGTCGCTACGACAGTAAATGTCATATACGCCGTCCGTCCGCCTGCAGCAGTCGCACTGACCAAAGCTTCTCCGAGTCCGGTAGCCGTGACAAGGCCTTCGGCGTCTACGGTCAGTACACTCTCATCATGGCTTTGCCATTTCACACTCTTGTCTGTAGCATCTTCCGGCAATACCACAGCAGCCAGCCGTGCAGTCTGACCGACCTGCAGCGATGCAGGCCCTTCATATTGGATTGCGACTGACTCCACAGGTGTCGGGATTACCTCTACTTTACATACGGCGGATATGTCCGAGCCGTCCTTTGTAGTCACGCTGATGTCGGCTGTTCCGACAGACAGACCTTTCACTGTGCCGCTCTCGTCCACTGAGGCGACAGCCGGATCCGAACTTTCGTATGCAACACTCTTGTCGGTGGTCGTCGTTGGAAGCAGATCCACAGTCAGCGTTCCGGTCGCATTGACTTTTAGCGTCATCGTCTCCGGCAAAACTCTGATGCTTTCGGCAAGTGTCGGCACAACAGTAAGCGTAATCTCATCACTGATTCCGGCGCTGTTAGTGGCCTTGACCACAACCTCGCCTACTCTGACAGCCGTAACCTCACCCGTAGTGCTGACAGTGGCAATGTTGCTGTCGCTGCACGACCATACTACCGATTTGTCACTGGCATTTTCGGGTAGTACTGAAGCTGTGAGCCGGATTGTCTCGCCTGCTTTGAACTCTGTTGATGCAGGCAGCTGAATCTGAATGCTTTCAGCCGGTGTCGGGATTACATTCACTGTCGCCGAGGCCGAGACTCCGCTGCCGTCCGCCGCCGTGGCTTTTATTGTAGTAGTGCCGAGTGTGTGTGCCGTGACTCTTCCATTCTCGTCAACCGAAGCGATTGAAGCGTTTTCTGAAGTCCAGACGATGTCTTTTACCGTAGCTGTCTCCGGCTCCACCGTCACTGCGAATGCGAATGTTGCCCCAGCCTGAAGCGAAACAGTTGTCTGATTAAACACAATACTTGATACAGGCGTAGGAACGACCGTAATATTGCAATCGGCCGATATTTCCGGATTCGACACGGAGGTCGCAGTTATCACGGCATTGCCTACAGCCAAAGCCGTGACAGTTCCGTCGGCATCGACAGTGGCGACATCAGTATCGGACGATGCCCACGTCAAGGATTTATCCGTAGCTCCGGCAGGCTCTATGGTTGCGGTCAAGGATACAGTCTGGGTGGCCTTTAGCGTGGCCGAGCTTCGGTTGAGCATTATACTTGCCACAGGAATTCCGCTTACCGTAACCTCACATGCCGCTGTAACGCCCGAGCCATCGACGGCGGTAGCCGTAATCCGGGTTGTTCCAGGCGCGACTGCAGTAATCATGCCGGACTCGGAAACGGTGGCAATATCTGTGTTTTCGCTCTTCCATTCCACATCTTTGGTTGATGCGAAAGACGGAATGACGGAGGCACTTACAATACGGGTATCTCCCACAATGAGTCCGACTGACGAAGGATTCAGAACAATCTCCTCTACCAACGCACGCTCGGCGGTCACAACAGTCTGTGAGTTCGGAATCACATATTCACGGGCATTGGCCATAGAGAATATCTGGTTCTTCATCTCTATAGCCGCAGTCTCGGCTATATCTTTGTTTGCTGAGACGTCAAGGTTCAGCAGTGCTCCGCTGTTGCCTGTGAAGATGCTGTTCGACAACGACATACAGATGATTCTCGTTCTGCCGTCGGCGAAACTCCTTGCCGAGACACTGTGACCCGACGAGGCACGTGATGTAAGTTCGAACGAATTGTCTACTATATACAGTCCGTCTGGAAGATAGACATCGGTCTGAAACGCAGTGAAAGGCGTCTCATTGTCAAGCATTACCGAGATTGTCTTTGTCTCGCCTACTGCTATCTTGAAATCAGGGATATAGAAACTGTCATTATGATTCGTACCTAATTCTATCGTAAAATCCGGCAGCTTTACATCATTGTCTGATGAGTTGACAAATAATATATCGCGCATGGCAAGACTGCCGCCTGCAAAATCATCAGAAGCATGCACATTTGCATACATCAATGCTCCGCTATTACCGGAAAACGCTGTATGTGTCGTTGAAAATGCACCTACCCGCAGACTGCCGTCGGCAAGAAGATTGCTCACTGTACTATAACTTGCACCAGCGCGCGACGACAGCTTTATATCCGCTTTGCCGTTTGTCTGTACAAACTCCAGACCTTCCGGAAGTGTTATGTCAGCTTGAAATCCATAGAAGTCCTGTGAATTATCAAGCATAAAAGCCAACTGTCGGGTCTCGCCCGGCTCTATATTCGCCGCATCGATGTAGAAGCGGTCGGCAGCCGATGCCGCCGACATCGCTCCGAAGAGCAATGTCAGCAGTATCAGCATGCGTTGCTTTATTGTTTTATTCATGTCGTTGCAGGAAATTATTTAACAACAACTTTTGTCACACAGTCACCGGCCGAGACGATATATACACCGGGAAGCACACTGAAGCGTTCGGTGTCGTCAGCAGCAATCACCCGTGTCAGCACCGCGCCATCCGGTGCGTAGACCGCAATCTCGTTGCCGGCGGCGTGGAATACTATGATTTCTCCGTTTTCAACGGCCACTTCCACAGAACGGCTCTTCTCGCCGGTCAATCCGCTTACGGCTGAATTATGTCCTCCTGTCGAGGTGAGTACATATTCATGCGCCTGAGCGTCCGAAGCAAGGATGTTATCTACTCTGATATCGTCGGTGCAGTTACCGTTGACTTTTACTTCTATTACTGCCAGCGCTTCATCGTTGTCGCCGAATACGTTGTTGCCAAGGTCGAACAGAACTATTCTTGTCGTGTTGGCGCCGATCTGTCGTGTTGCCAGCGAGTGGCCGGCAGCTCTGTCCCCGGCTTTTACCGATACCATCGACATACCTTCCGGCAGCACTATGTCGGCCTGCAGCGCCACATAGTCAATCGTGTTGTCAAGTGCGATGTTCAGCGCAAGAGCGTCTGCTGCATCGGCCGAATAGTTGTCAACAACCAGTTTGTCCTGCTCTGTTTCGGCAGTGCGGGAAACGGCACTGATTTTTGCAGCTGCAGGAAGTGCAGGCATATCAAGCAGAACTGTCACGGTACCAGACGCATCGGCAAGAGTCACTTTATTGTCGCCATTGACATCAGCGGCCTCGAAACAGAAATTTTCCACTTCATTTCCTACCGCATAGTTGGCGGTGTTGACGGCATCAGTGATTGTAACAACGTCATTGTCATTTGAATCACCCTTTGTCGGAGGAATTACTGTCAAAGTGTATACTGTCGCGATACCGGAATCATCCGTCGCAGCTGCCTTGACATTGACCTCACCGGCAGAAACGGCTTTCACTACGCCACGCTGGTCTACTGTAGCGACTGACGAATCTGATACCGACCAGCGTAGTGTGGCATTAGTCGCTGTCGCAGGCAGTACTTCTGCCTGAAGCTCAAGCGTACGTCCCTTCTTTAATGATGTGGCAAGACCTGCTATATTGATTGATTCTACCAATGTCGGGGTTACAGTCACCTTACATTCAGCCTTCACACCCGAACCATCGGCTGCAAGAGCTGTCACTGTCGCCTCGCCTACGGCTATTGCCGTCACTACACCGCTTGCATCGACTGTAGCTATATTCTCATCTGAAGTTTTCCATAATATGTTTTTGTCTGTCGCATCTTCGGCTCCTACAACAGCTGTCAGCACCACTGATTCTGATGCCTTGAATGAAATTTCAGTCTTGTCAAGTTCAACAGAGCTTACCATCACATTGTCATTGAGCGGACGTATTGACGCCCATTCTTTCCAGGTAGGAGAATATTCGTAATAGTCTACAGAATACTCCGGAACGAACAAAGTGCCGTTTGCCACAACATCGGCAGGGAAATTTACAAGACCTTCCGGCGGGAATTCAGCATACGATTTGACATATTTGATGCCGGTGCAGCCGTCAAAGGAATCTTCTCCGAGTGATGTCGTCTTGTCGCTGAGTGATACCCACTGGAGGCCCGAACATCCCTGAAATGCCTGCTTGCCCACGGAACTGATACTTCTGATGGATACATTGGGTAGCGATCTGCAGTTTGCGAATGCCTCTACACCAAGGCCATACAGAGTTTCCGGGATTTCTATTCCTTCAAGAGCCGTGTCATTTTTAAACGCAGCCGGGCCGATAATCATCAGTTTATCGCCAAGGTCGAGTTTTTTAAGAGAAGTGCAGTATGAAAAACTGTTGTCTGCTATTGAGGTCATGCTCTCCGGGAACACTACATTGTCAAGAGATGTACAGCCGGAGAAACCATAGTCAGAGACCTGGCTCAACTTCTCGCTAAATCGGACTTTTTTAAGCGAAGAGCAGCACCGGAATCCCCACAGACCGACAGACTCGATATTGTCCGGCAGATATACTTCCTCAATACCACTGCAATATGAGAACATGTATTTATCCACCAAGCCTACATTCTCGCCAAATGTAATGTTTTTCAGTGTGGCAATTGAATAGAATGGCGAACGTGAGGCAACTGCTGTATTATATGACAGCCAGCGGTCGAGGTTGAGTGTCTCAAGCGGACAATCGCGGAACAGACCATAATCTGTCTGCGAAGCCCCATATCCCATTTCAAGAATATCCGAACTGCCCTCAAATGTTACGGACGCAAGCGACTTGCAATTTGCAAACATCTTGGTATCCATCTTGGTAACAACCGGCGGAATTGTTATAGACTCGAGTGAATCGCAAGAATTGAACAGCCCCTCCTTGAGCCATGGACAGGATGTTGAAAGATGCGCATATTTAAGCCCGGCATCGTTAGAGAAAGCGTAAGTACCAATCTCTGTAACCGCATTCGGTATGGTAATGCCCTCAAGCATAGTCATGGACGCAAATGTTCGGCTTCCGATTGTCTTAAGACTTGTCGGGAGTACAAGACTTTTGCAGTTATTTACCCCATACAGCATATAATTCATACATGATGTGACAGTGCCGGCCTGCGAAAAGCGCACATCTGTGAGATACTGCTGATTGTAGAAGGGGGAGTATCCATAGCCCGATGTAGCGTTATAGCTTATATTTCGCCCAATGTACAGCGACTGTAGATTGCAGTTGCCGAACAGCGGAAGATCTTGTTGGTCGGCTCCGGTCGAGGTTGCCGCTCCATATCCTAAAGTGACGGTTAAATATGAGTCCTGGAATATGACATCTGTCAGATAAGCACATTGCTTGAACGTGTAATTGCCTATGGAGCGAAGTCGTCCGGGGAAAGAAAGCGAACGTATCTGTGAGCATTTGGCAAATGTATAATCGCCTATTGTGAGCGATGGCTTAGGTGTGATGTCGCTTTCGTTAAAAACCACATCTTTCAGCAGCGGACAATTGCTGTAGGCACTGTTTCCTAATCGCGTCAGCTGTCCGGGGAATGTCGCACCCGTAAGAGCATCACAATCAGCAAACGCAGCAACATCAATCAACTTCAATGTTTCCGGAAAATCGACTGTCACAAGTTTATCGCAGTTCCTAAATGCATATGTGTAGATGTTCTCAATACTCTGCCCCATCCGCAAGGTTGCAAGATTGGCACAGCCATCAAACAGATGATGATAGAGTGATGTCACCTTAGGTCCGATTGTGACCGATCGCAGCTCTGTGCTGTTGACAAATGGAGCACTTGCGCGTGAAACACTATTGAATGATGTACCTTTTAAATCATACATTGAAACGCCGTCAGAATAACTATATGTGAGATTGCGACCCAGTGTCAGGAAGCGAATAGGACAATCATAGAAATAGTCGAATTTGCGGTCGCGGTATGTTGTGTTTGTTGTCTTGGCGTCTATGACCGAACTGCGTGTGCCGCTGTTATCAATCTTAAGTATTTCCGTACCGTCACGGAATGTCAGATATGTCGTACGTGTGCAGCCGTAGAAGCAATTGGTGCCCATGGATGTCACTGTGCCGGGTATGGAGAACTGCATTACACCCGAGTTGTTCCAGAACACTTCGTTGCCAATTGTTTCCAGACCTTCGTTCATCGTAATTGTAGCCAGACCCGAGTCATTATAAAGAGCCTGGTCGCCAATAGACTTTGTAGATGCCGGAATCACCATTTCCGAAAGCGAGGTACAATTCTTGAATGCTTTTGCCGGCACTGCCGTAAGAGATGTGCCGAGTTTGGCGACGGTCAGTTTCGTACAGCCCTCAAACGCTGATACTCCCATTGTTGTAAAAGCATCCGGAAGTATCAGAGCTGTAAATGATTTACAGCCATAGAAGCCACTGGCACCTATCGACTTCAAGCCCGAGCCGACTGTAACTTCTGTCACACTTGAGCAATTATAAAAGGCACTGTTGCCGATTGATTGTGTTGTATTGGGGAACGTCAGCTTGGTCACATTCGCACATCCATAGAATGCCTCATTACCGACATCGACCAGACTTTGACCCAGATTCAGTGTCGTAAGTTTTGAACATTCCCTGAATGCAGCGTCACCGATATTTTTTACATTTGGCAATGTCATCAGCGTAATCGATGCATTTTTATAAAACAGATAAGCCGGTATATCGGTCACCGTTTCTCCGATTGTGACTTTCGTTAGCTTGGGTTGGTTGTAGAATGCCGAGTAACCATAATCAATAGGATGACTTTCATGAGGGTATGATGTACTACCGTCTTTATACTTTATATTTCTTCCTATATAGACTTCCTCAAGAGGGCAAAAGGCAAATAATCCTTTTTGATAGTTATTGTTTAGTGACGTAGCCCCGCCGTTATTATAGTTATAAACGCCCAAATAGAGCGAATTAACTCCATCTTCAAATCGCACAGATTTTAGTGATGTACATTTATAAAACGGCAAAGTACCTCCGTAGGGTGTGTTCTGATTCCATTTAGTAGTACCTAATGTTGTTACCGTCGCCGGAATGCTGATACTCTCCAACGCCGTACAGCTGGCGAATGCCTTGTCGGATATTGTTTCAATGCCTTCGCTCAGAATTAGCTCTGTCAACTCAGTACATCCATCCAAAACAGAGACAGGAAGTATCTTGCAGCCTTTTCCAAAAGTAATCGAACTAAGTCTGGTATTTAAGGCAAAGGCACTTTCTCCGATAAAACTAACTGCATCCGGAATGTATACCGACTGTAGACCGCTTGATGAAAATGCATTCCTACCGATTGTTGTAAGAGTTTCAGGCAGAACAAGTGCTTTATAGATTAATACACCTATTCCCATTGACGCGAATGCATAATCGCCTATTGCCGTGAGTTTCTGACCAAGTTGTAGATCTGACAATCGGCTACAGCTGTAAAATGCATAATTACCTATAGTTTCTACCGAAGTGCCTATGTTAATCGTGGTTAATTTAGAGTTGGATTCAAAAGCGCGTTCACCTATCGACAGCACCGTATTCGGAAGCTCAACAGATTCGAGCGCACATGAACTAAACGCATATTTGGGAATTGATTTCAATGATTCGCCAAAATCAACAGATGCGAGAGCGGAGCAGTTATAAAACAGATAAGGAGGAATATCGGTCACCGTTTCTCCGATTGTGACTTTCGTTAGCTTGGGTTGGTTGTAGAATGCCGAGTAACCATAATCAATAGGATGACTTTCATGAGGGTATGATGTACTACCGTCTTTATACTTTATATTTCTTCCTATATAGACTTCCTCAAGAGGGCAAAAGGCAAATAATCCTTTTTGATAGTTATTGTTTAGTGACGTAGCCCCGCCGTTATTATAGTTATAAACGCCCAAATAGAGCGAATTAACTCCATCTTCAAATCGCACAGATTTTAGTGATGTACATTTATAAAACGGCAAAGTACCTCCGTAGGGTGTGTTCTGATTCCATTTAGTAGTACCTAATGTTGTTACCGTCGCCGGTATGCTGATACTCTCCAATGCCTTACAGTTGGCGAATGCCTTGTCGGCAATAGTGGTGACAGAAAAAGAAACACCATTGTAGCTTACGGTCTCAGGTACCGTCACCGAAGCAGGCAAGGAAGCATAATTGCTCGTCGTGGTATTCTGATAAGTAAGCGTCGCTGTTCTGGCCGAGGTGTTCAGCTCGTAATACAAGCCGTCAATCTCGACACTTTCGGCATACGCTCCCAGCGCTACACCGAACACAAGCGACAGCACAGCGAGCCATCGCCTGATGAAATCTGATAACATTTGGTTCATAATATAGATTATTTGTTTGTTCCTGCACTATAACTTGAGTAGTAGATTAAGCAGATTTTCCGCACATATTTCGTTGACCTGTGTTTCGTCAAGCGTCTGCCCCCAGCCATCTGCCTTTATAATCGTAGTGGTTTCTACTGTTTTGGCGTTTTGTGCGACACCAAAATCCCAAAGGATTTTGTACACAGTAATATTTTTTGTGTTGTATCGCATGTGACTGGCACCGACAACTGCGCGACAGTCTTGTTCTAAACATATGTTCAGGGAGTTGGATACAGCATTTTCACATCCACTATCACCGTAAGTGATGACGCCTGTTCTTCCAAAATCCGGAATATCCAATATGACAAAACAATCCTTTGTGATATCATCAGAGTAATCTTCGTTGTAAACGATTGTAGCCCCTTTTTTTATCAAGAGGTCTATAAGCAGATTGAGCGTTGGTGTTTTGCCTCTGCCTCCGGCTCCTTTCAGAATTATTACTTTCTCCATTATGAATTCGTTTCGCCAACGCTCCCTAATGGCCTTATACTGAGCTAAAAAAAAGAAAAAGCGTGAGAGCCATATCTGTTGCTCGTCCCGCCGATTGAGGCCTACCACAGCCCATCCAAGTAGAACGAGCAACGTAGACCTCACGCCGATATGATATACGCCAAAAAGCATCTGGCTTGGTGACCAAATGCGATTGGGATATTACATACCCATGAGCACCTATCGTTGCCTATCCTTGACTTGGATTCTTGAAAGTGGTAGTTTCAATCGGTCAAGAACAGCGTCTGATAAACGCTTTCTCTTAATATGTCTTTCCCGCACCCTCAGCAGCAGCAAAGCTGCCACTCCCGAGCGGCGTGAGAGTGTGCAAAGTTACTGTTTTTCCTTGAATTACCAAAGAGTTATGATAAAAAATATTGCAGTTCCTACCGCCATCACGCACGACGGCGGCGGGGAAACATCTTGCGTACCCGCAGAAGCACGGGGTCGATGCTGTCCGACGCCACTACCATGGTGGTTGCAGCCACAATCAGCAGGCCTCCCCATAGCTCTCGCGGAGTTATGGTCTGGTTCAGTGTCAGAATACTCAGGATGACGGCGGTCACGGGTTCGAGCGCCCCGAATATGGCTGTCGGCGTGGAGCCGATGCAGTGGATGGCCACTGTCGTACAGCCCAGCGACACCACAGTGGGCAGCACGGCGAGCGCCACAAGATTGATCCAGCCGGTACCGCCGGGCACAGGTGTAAACGGTGTGCCGAGGGCAAACATGAACAGAAATACCATACTGCCGAACGTAAGCTGCCAGAAGAGCAGCTTGAGTGTGGGTATGGCCTGGACGGTGCGCGACACGTTTGTCATTACAAGGTAGATGGCATATGTGAGCGACGAAAGCATCACCAGCGACACACCCATTCCGCTGATTTCCACTCCGGCCGGCGCCCGCAGCAGGAGTATCAGACCGGCGCCCATCACTATGAGACACAACGCAGTCGTGGCCCGGAAGCGCTCGTGGAACAGAAAGGTCATCAGCACAGCCACCATCACCGGATAGACGAAGAGCAATGTCGAGGCGATGCCTGAGTTCATATAATTGTATGCCTCGAAAAGGGTCAGCGACGATATGCCCATAAGCACGCCTAATATGCCGACCGGCATCAGCTCGCGACCGCTTATTCTGAGCGAGTGGCCGCGCAGAAGCAGCATGCAGGCCAGAATCGGCAGGCCGAGCATATAGCGGAACAGCAACACTGTGTTCGGATTCATGCCTTCGGCATAGAGCGGCACAGCGAAAGCCGGGTTTGTGCCGTAAGTTGCGGCGGCAATTGCCGCCAGTAAATATCCTTTGAGTTTCATGTTGCAAAATTACGAAAAAAAAACATTGCGGACTGAATGCTGATTGCTGAACCATGCGACACGGTGCTTTGTTTGAAATTTCATAATGATTCATCCGCAAACGCATTCGAAAATGAAGAAACTGATTCTCTGCCTGTCGGCTTCCATGCCCATGATAGCCCTGGCGCACGAACCCGCCGATATGGCCGACTCTACATTCACTCTGCCCGAATTCACCACCGTGGCTCCTAAAGTACGGCACCTCAACGAAGCCGTCAATCTCGACCTCAAGGTCAATCCTGTGAAATCTTCCCAGGAAATCCTGCGACTCGTACCGGGTCTGTTCATCGCCCAGCACGCCGGCGGCGGCAAGGCGGAGCAACTGTTTCTGCGCGGTTTCGACCTTGACCACGGCACCGACATAAATATCGCAGTCGACGGCATGCCCGTGAACATGGTGAGCCACGCCCACGGTCAGGGTTATGCCGACCTGCACTTCCTCATGCCCGAAGTCATCGAGGAGGTGGACTTCGACAAAGGTCCGTACAATGTGGCCAAAGGCGACCTTGCCAACGCCGGATATGTGGAGTTCAAGACAGCAGACCGCATGCGCACCGGCGCGGCTGTCGAAATCGGCATGCACAACTACCAGCGCTACCGTGCCACAGCCTCGCTTATCAACGACCCTCTGCAGAGCCTCTACGTCACCGCCTCGTTTCTGACCGATGACGGATTCTTCGACGCCGACCAGAATTTCAAACGCTTCAACGGCATGGCCAAATACACCAAATGGAGCGAAAACGCCAAGTTCTCGCTTATCGCCTCTCACTTCAACAGCAACTGGAACGCCTCCGGACAGATTCCCGACCGCGCTGTCGACAAGGGCATGATCAGCTGGTTCGGCTCACTCGACCCAAGTGAGGGCGGAGCCACCACACGCACCAGCGTGCAGGCCCTGCATCATCTGCATGTGGCCGACGGTCACGGCACATTCAACACCAGCCTCTATGCCTCTTACTATACTTTCAATCTCTTCAGCAACTTCACCTTCTTCCTGCACGACCCCGTGAACGGCGATGAAATCAACCAGCACGAACGGCGCTGGCTCGGCGGCGGCAACTCGGAATATACCCACACTTTCAACGTAGGCAACAACATATGGAAGGCCACCGGCGGTGTCGGGTTCCGCTACGACCAGATCAAAGACCTCTGGCTCTACCACACTGTACAGCGCAAGAAAATCGGCACTTATTCATTAGGCGATGCAGGTGAATCCTCTCTCTGGGCCTACGCCGGCGCGGAGATGAACTTCGGAAAACTGATGGTAAATCCGGGCGTGCGTGTCGACTGGTTCAAGATGGACTACTTCGACAAGACCGCCGAGGAATTCAAAAATCCCAACAACTCCCAGGCCACTGTATCGCCCAAACTCAATATCACCTATGACGCATCCGAGAGCTTTCAGCTTCTGCTCAAGGCCGGAAAGGGCTTCCACAGCAACGATGTGCGCGTGGTGGTAATTGAGAAAGACCGCCCCACCCTGCCGTCGAGCTGGGGCGTGGATTTCGGTTTCAAATGGAATCCGGTCAAAAATCTCACTTTCGCCGCTATGGGCTGGTTCCTCCACTCGAATCAGGAGATGGTGTATGTAGGCGACGAAGCGGTGGTCGAACCCGGCGGACGCACCCGCAGGCTCGGTCTTGACCTCGGTGTGAGATATGATTTCCTGAAGGACTTCTATTTCCAGTGCGACTACACCTATGCCCATGCCCGGAGCATCGACGACCCCAAAGGTCAGAATTATGTGCCACTGGCTCCGGTCAACACTCTCGTGGCGGCATTGACATGGAAGCACAACGGCTTTGCCGCCAGTGCTAAAGCCCGCTGGCTGAGCAACCGTCCGGCCAACGAAGACTATTCTCTCACCGCCGATGGCTATTGCATCGTTGACCTCACCGCTGCGTACACCTGGAAAAAATTCACCTTCGGGGTCGCCATCGACAATCTCTTCGACACCCGCTGGAAGGAAGCGCAGTTCGAAACCGAGACCATGATTCCCGGCGACAAAGAACCGGTGACTGAAATCTGTTTCACTCCCGGCACTCCCTTCAGCCTCCGAGGCTACGTGGCCGTGACATTCTGACGCTGCGATTGCACAATAACGGGATTTTAACTAACTTTGTGTCCGCTATGCAAGCCGACGCATTTTACAGGCGAGAAAACGCCCGGGACTTCTTCAATCAGATATACGCCGCCGCGGAACTCCTCCGCGACGGCGATTTCCGTACCGTATACAGGCATCTGGCCAAGCTATTCAGCCGGCTCATCAACAGCGCCACTGCCGACCTGACGCTGGAACTCAGCGGCCCATTCGCCAAAACCGCCTACCTGCTCAAAAACCGTGGCGCCGCCAAAGAGCTGCGGCTTATGGTCAATGCCGCACGCAGCCGTCGG
>CAMWUD010000014.1 GCA_947177365.1 uncultured Porphyromonadaceae bacterium
CACGTATACGGTGATGGATGCGTTGGGGTCGACTTTCTTGTAGGTCACGGTGCCGGAAGCGGTCTTGCCGTCTTCACCGGTGGCGCCCCAGCTTACGCTGACGCTTTCGCCGTAGTTCATGTTGCGTCCTACCTCGAAGGTGCTGGTGGCACCCTTGGCGAGATTGACTTTCTGTCCGCCGGCAACCTGATACCAGCCTGAAGTGGCGTCATCGGAAAGGGTTGCGCTTACCGAGAGGGTCTCGGTCTTGAAGGTGCTGCTGCCGGGATTGAATTTCACAGAGAGTACAGAGGGCGCGGGAGCGTCTTCGGCGGTATAGAAGAATTCTGTACCGGGATCCTCGAATGTCACAGCGCCGCCGTGAGCCACGGGAGCCGAGTCGTAGATGAACTTGCCGTCTTCGCCGACTTTTCCGCCGGTCCAGCCTTTTACCAGCACACGGAGCTGGCCTTGTGTCGCGGGAGCGTCGACAGTGATTGAGCCGCCGCCCTGGTAGCTTTTGCCTGTTACGAGGTCGACGTAGGTGCCTGCCGGTACGTTGGTGAATGTGGCGCCGCCGTTGATGGCCACGAGAGCATAGCTGTCTTTATATGCACGCTTGAATGCGTGACCGCCTTTGGCAGAGCAGCCGTCGAAGGTGTACTGGCCTTTGCGGAGAGCGGGAACTGCGGCGCGGATCTGGTTGAGACGGCGGATGTGCTGCGCGAGGTCGGCGTTGAGGGTTTTGGCCACGTTGCCGCTGGCAGTGTATGTGCCGAAGTCGGATGCGCTTACAGAACCTTCAAGATATGCTCCGAAGTATGCGCGGCCTGATTCATGGAGAGCCAGGTCCGGACCCTTGTCGATGGTCACGCCTTTCTGGAACTCGACTTCCGAGCCGTAGTATATACAGGGGATGCCTCGGAAGGAGAACATCAGCGAGAGGTTCTCGGCCCACTGTGCTGTTCCGCCATTGAAGCGGACACCATCGTTGGGACCGGGGCAGTAGTCGTGTGAGTCGACGTATACCACGTTCCAGGATGCGTCGTTGTAGTAGTGGTCGCCTTCCTGCGCTATTCTTACCGCCTGGTCGGCGCTGTTGAAGTTATAGTGCATGGGGAAGTCGATTACGTTGAAGCCGGAGGCGTCGGAGTAGTCGGGTTCGTGCCATGCTCCGTTTTTCATGAACACATTGTCGGAGTTATGCACGGTACCGGGGTCTTTGAGGCATGTGAGCATGTTGCCCAGAGGCGCGGCACCTTCGCGTACTACCTGGTTTGCCCACCAGTCGGCGGTGAAGCTGTTCCATTCGGTCACCAGAGCGGGGTCTGATTTCCAGGTGTAGTAGTGGCTTGAGAGGAGGTGCTGGTCGCGATAGATTACGCCGCCGTATCTTGCGCAGCATTCTCCGAACATATAGAAGGGAGCCTGATTGATTCGTTTGCTTTTGTATTTTTCGCCGAGCTCGATGAAGCGGGGTATGAATGCGGAGTTGAAGGTCAGCGGGGATATGTGTCCGGTGGTGTCGATACGGAAGCCGTCCACACCCATTTCGATGAATTTGCCGTAGCATTCAACCAGATAGTCGACAACTGCGGGGTTCTCTGTGTTGAGGTCAACGCAGTCGCCTGCAATCTGTCCCCACCAGCGGGAGGGGTCGTCCCAGTTCCAGGCGTTTGCCACATGGTGCCAGTAGTTTTTGTCGTCGTGGTTCTGTCCGTCGGTATTCTTAAGATACTTGAAACGTTCGGAGTACTGTGTTTTCTCTCCCTCGTTAGGCAGATTCCAGTAGTCCTGGCCGCCGAGACGGTCTTCATCGGGCAACAGACAGCTTGTGATGCTGGCCTGGGTTTTGATGTTCTGTTCGCGGTCGAAGAGGTGGCAGAGTTTGTTTTCGCCGAAGTTGCCGGTGTGCTGAAGCACAATGTCAAGGACAATCTTGATGCCTTTGGCGTGAGCGGCATCAATAAGGTCCTGGAAGTCCACGTCTTCATCGGCGCCCCAGGCCTTGCGGCTCTTGTAGCGGAGGTCTACTTCGCTGAAGTCCATGGCATGATAGCCGTGGTAGTCGAAGCCGGAAGCGTTCTGTACTACCGGTGTAATCCAGATGGCGGTGAAACCGAGTGCCTTGATATAGTCGAGTTTCTCGATGAGGCCTTTGAAGTCGCCGCGCCAAGCCGGGTCTTTATATTTTTTCTGGTTTTCAACACCGTCCCAGCAGAGAACGTTGTTGGTGGGGTCACCATCGTAGAATCGCGTGGTCATCGCGAAGTAGATGGTCTCGTCGCGGAAGTCTGTGCGGTTCTGGTCGAAGGCGGTACCGGCAGATGCCGACAGCGCACCAAGCGACAGGGCGCAACCTAAGGCTAACCTTGAGAAATTGTTCATGATAATGATGAAAAGTAAGTAGATAAATAAGTATGATAATGATTGTGGCGGATACGATTTTCGCCAATTTGCTGCAAAGTTACTAAAAAAATTATAACGACAGCCAAAATATGTTGTAGAACATATTTTGGCTGTCTTTGGTATGGCGGACGTGAATGTTATGGTGGTCTGCGGCGTGCGGCTGCGTCAGGTCAGTTTTCTGTATCGTCGGGTCCGGCTGTCTCGTAGGCCCCGAGCGCTCCTGCGCGGACTGTGCCGTATGCATCGGTGGCGCTCAGCGGAAGTGCCATTGCCTCGTCGGCCGCACCGCGTGCGGGTGAATCGTCCTTGAGGCGGTAGTCGAAGTAGTAATCTTCGCGTATTGTATAGTATAGCGGGTCTTCGTCCCAGATGCAGTCAATGAAGTTGTCGTCGTCGCTGCCTTCGCTTTTCAGCAGACAGCGGCGCAGGTATATCTCAGTGCCGCTGAGGTCGCCGTGGCTAAGGTCGCTGCCGAGACCGTATATTATAGTGTTGGTGATTTCGGCGGAGGTGTAGGGCAGTCCGCTTTCATCGTCGCTTTCGGCATTGAGGTGGCCGAACTGCAGGGCCGGCCCTCCTATGACTGTGAACAGATAATAGTTTGCCAGCGTGCAGTGGTCGAGACGGTGTTTTCCGCCGTTGAGCAATACAAGGCCGTTTGAACCTTCGGCAAATTCGGTGCCTGAGGCGACGATGGAGGCGTGGTCGGCAAGCAGCACCAAATCGCCGGAGTTGTGCAGGCGGCTGTTGTGGAGTGTCAGTGCCGGGTTGTCGCTGTCGGTGCTGCCGTCGCCCGATACGATTACTCCGAACCAGGTATTGCGTATGTCGGCATGACTGAGCAGGTTGCCTGTCGATGTCTCGTTGAAAAGCAGTCCGCCCCATTGCCGCGACATGATGTCGAAGGAGATGTCGCCCACCACGTTGCCGGTACGGTCGCCGGTCATGTCTACGGGTGCATCGGCAGTGCCGTTGCACAGCAGCCTGCCCCGGATGCGCATATATGCGTTGTCGTGGAAATACAGCCGTGTGCCGGCTTCGAGAGTGAGCGTGGCTTCGGGCTCGACTACAAGCGAGTCGAATATCTGATATGGTTTGCCGGGAGTGAAACGGGTGTCCGAGGTGATGGAGATGCCGCGCAGGCGTGTCACGTCCTGGCCTTGTGCGCTGACAGTCACGTGAGAGTCGACTCCGTTGGTACGGAAGCGTATATTGGCGTTTATGTCTACGGGCAGGTCGCTGCCTGTTGCGGGCAGCAGGGCGTCGACCATTACGAAGATAGAGTCGTTCGCACGTATTTCCACGTTGTTGAAGTCGGTGCCGGAGAGTCCATCGACATTGAGTCTGAACAGGCCTGCATTTTCTCCTTCAAGCCGGATGTCGCTTATCGATAGCCCTTTGGATGCGCGGTTATATACGGTGAAGCGCATTGTCGGCGAACCTTCTTCGGTAAGCAGCAGTCCCATTTTGAGTGTGTCGGTGCTGAATGCCGGCTGGTCGGACGGCGATGTGGTGAAGCCGTCTTCGATGCACGATGCCATCGATACGGCTATAATGAGTATGAAGATAAAGTGTCTGATTATTCGCATATTACTTTAACGCAGATTTTGCGAAAAAATTTTGTGGCCGAATTGCCTCCGGCTGACAAAAATTGCAAAAAAAACCCGGGCTGGATTGCCCGGGCTTAAGTTGTATGTCTGGCTGGAATCAGTCGTCGATTCCTGCTACAAAATTGAGCGAGTGGTTTTCAGCTTCGTTGCCGCCGAGGAGGGCGTTGATAAGACCGTTTCCTACGAGAGGCATGAACTGACGGTTGAACTGCTGCAGATACATGTCGCGCGAGTCTTCGAGCTTCATGGCGGGGTCGTTGATGCTGTTGATTTTAGCGACGTAGACACCGTAGGGGGTTGTTACGATTTCTGTCACAGCGTCTTTGGCAGCCGTTACGATTGCGGAGCTGACTTCAGCGGGATAATTGCTGCTGTTGAAGGCAAATGGCTGTGATTTGAGCACTGTAGTCTTGGCGGCAGTGGCAAGAGCCTGAAGGTCGTTGGCCTTGTCTTTGTAGGTTTCGGCAAGCTTTTCAGCCTTTTTCATGTTGGTGGCCTCGCGTTCGAGACGGGGTCTTACGGCGGGGTCATCCCAAGCCACATAGTCGTCATAGTCCTTGCCAAGAGCTACAGCCACGAGATATTCCTGTTCGGCAGGCTGTGCGGGCTGGAAGATTGCGGGTATGTTGGCGGAGGGAGTCTGCGACTGGCGCACTTTCGATTCAAATGCAGGAGAGACTTTGCCGGTCTTTCCGTCCATTGCGAATTTCACCAGAGCGCGGGTCGAGGGCAGACCGGCGATGTTGGCGGTTCCGGCGGTCACGAGTGCATGCTGTACGTTGTATCCTGCTTTTTCGGCATTTTCAGTGAATGCCTGAGCGGTGGCGTTGTTGCCGAGGTAGTTGCGGAAGTCGCCGCTGATTTTGCCTCTTGTGGCGCTTGAGGGCTCAACCACGAAGTCGATGCGGGCGATGTCATAGACACTTACCGGAGCCGGACGCTTGTCGACGCGGATGAGCATGTTGATCTGCTGACCCTGGATGCTGTCGCTGTAGAGAACGGTCTCGCCGACAGGAGTGGCGGAGAGGATTTCGGAAATCTTGGGGTTGGTAACGTTCAGGAGTGAAATTTCCTGATTGCCCATTGCCATTGCGTTGTCGAGCTTGAGGCTGTCCCAGGTCTGGGTGGCTTTGGCAAGAGTCATGAGTGAGTCGGAAAGGGCTCCGTCCTCGAACATCAGCTGAGAGTATGTCACAGAGTCGAGTTTCTGTTCGATGCCCATGATTTTGCCGATGGTGTAGAACGAGCCGGGAATCGACTGTACGATCATGGTCTTGCCTACATATGCGCTGTCGACGAGCTTTTTGAAGCTGCGCGAGTTGTTGGCGCCCTGGTAGCGTGTGTCGAGCTGGGCTTTGGTGATGCTCTGACGCTGGGTCAGGAAGCGGCTGTCGGCCTGGGCGGGAGCCAGAGAAAGGGTGTCTTTCTGAAGGTCAGCCACCATTTTGGCTACAGCAGCGTCGGCTTCGGTGTAGTCGGCGTCGCTGGGAGCCACCTGCTGTACGATATAGGCAATGGAGCGTTTGTCGCCGCCTTTTACAGCGAATTTCGATTTGTTTTTCGCCCATACGGCCTTGATGTCGTCGTCGGTGACGGTGATCTGGTCGTCGGCGATGGAAGCCGAGGGTATCATCACAAGGTCGATGTTGCGGATGGTTTCGCCGTCGTAGATGGCCTGGGCGTCAACATCGTTGGGTGCGTAGAGACCGCCGATGAGCATAGAGTAGAGCTGCTGACGGAGGCTGTTCTCCACGCTGCTCTCCATGCCACGCCAGATGGCGAGGTAGCGGTTGGCCTGGTCGGCGGGAATCTGATATTTCTGGGGGTTCTTCAGGCGTTCGAGCACAGCTGCGATGTTCTGTGTCATGCTTGCTTCATCGTATGCCGGAGCAAGGCCGAAAGCCTGTCCGAGGCTGCTGATGAACTGCTGTACCTCGCTGTTATAGACTATGGCCTGCGAGAGTTCGCTGTCGGTGGGGTTGATGCCGAGCTGGTCGAACTCTTTGTCGAAGAGTTTCTGCACGAGCAGAGCGTTGATATCCTGCTGGTTGATTTGGTCGGGGTCGCCTTTGCGTTCGCCCTGTTTTTCACGATAGGCGTTGAGTTCGTCGAGTTTGACCTGAGCTCCGTTGGCTTCAATCATTTTGTCGCCGGAGCCGAAATAGGTACGGCCCGAGGTAAGGAAGTCCCCGAGGATGAAAGCGAGCAGTGCCACGATGATAATCACGAAGAGAATCACCGATTTGCTCCTGATTTTTTCTAAGGTTGCCATTGAATTTTATGAGTGATTGTTTTATTATTTCGACGTTCTACGGCAGTTATAGCCGGTTTTAGCGCACAAAGATACATTTTTTTTGGCGCACGTCAAAATCAAACAGCAATTTTTTAAAAATTTAATGGGGTGAATTGTGGGTATCAGAGACTGAACGCCTTTCTGATGTCGTCGACGCGGTCGAGTTTCTCCCAGGTGAAGAGTTCGACTTCGCGTGTGAACGGATGCGGTGTGTGGGCGTCGAAAGTCTTTGTCACCGTGCGGTTTGTGCGGCCTACATGTCCGTAGCTGGCGGTCTCGCGGTAGATGGGGGTGCGCAGTTTCAGCTGGGTCTCGATTCCGTAGGGAGTGAGGTCGAACATGTTTTTTACGATTTCAGATATCTCGACATCGCTTTTGGCTACTTTGGCGGTGCCGAAGGTGTTGACGTTGAGGCTTACCGGCTGTGCGACTCCGATTGCATATGCCACCTGTACCAGGGCGCGTGAGGCCACGCCTGCGGCTACGAGGTTTTTGGCTATGTGACGCGCTGCATATGCTGCCGAGCGGTCGACCTTGGAGGGGTCTTTTCCTGAGAATGCTCCGCCGCCGTGTGCGCCATGGCCGCCGTAGGTGTCTACTATGATTTTGCGTCCGGTGAGGCCGGTGTCGCCGTGGGGGCCGCCGATCACGAATTTTCCGGTAGGGTTCACGTGAAGTGTGAAGTCATCGTCGAGAAGGTGACGGAGATGTTCGGGCAGCTGCTCGCGGACACGGGGAATAAGTATGTCGCGTACATCGCGGCCAATGATTTCCACCATTTTCCGGTCGGCTTCGTCCTGGGAGAGGCCGCTGTTTTCGGGTGTCACGAACTCGTCGTGCTGGGTGCTGACCACGATAGTGTCGATGCGGACGGGCTGTCCGCCTTCACGGTCGTATTCCACGGTCACCTGGCTCTTTGAGTCAGGACGCAGATAGGTCATGTCGACACCTTCGCGGCGGATGACGGCGAGTTCTTTTACGAGCGCGTGGCTGAGAGCCAGACTCAGAGGTATGTAAAGCGGGGTCTCGTCGGTGGCGTAGCCGAACATCATGCCCTGGTCGCCGGCGCCCTGGCTGGCGTTTTCATCGCGTTCGACACCACGGTTGATGTCGGCGCTCTGTTCGTGGATAGCCGAGAATACACCGCAGGAGTTGCCGTCGAAGCGGAGGTCGCTGTTGTTGTATCCGATTTCGTTGATTACGCGGCGGGTGACTTCCTGAAGGTCGATGTAGGCTTCTGATTTCACTTCACCGGCCAATACTACCTGGCCGGTAGTCACGAGGGTCTCGCATGCCACTTTCGACTTGGGGTCGCGGGCGAGGAATTCGTCAAGGATGGCGTCGGAGAGCTGGTCGGCCACTTTGTCGGGATGGCCTTCGGAAACAGATTCCGATGTAAAGAGGTATTTCATAATGCTAAAAAAAAATCATGGTCCGGACAGATTGCCGCTTCCATGATTGAAAATGTAAAACCGCGATATAGGGCATGCGCAGGCTGCGCATGCGGCGATTTTAGCATTTTTTCAAGTGGTTGCAAGCAGCCAAATCTGTCCACCGGCGGATTTTCCGCCTTTCGAGCTGCAAAGTTACTATTTTTTTCTGGAATGTGCAAGAGCGCATGCGCGTTCGGGGCGGCTCTTAAATTTTTTTTGCAGCCCCGAGCGTGAGGATGCTGATTGAAGCCGGATTGCCCTGGGCGAGAGCCTCGACTGCGGCAATCATTGTAGCTCCTGTAGTGATGATGTCATCGACGAGGAGTATGCGGCGTCCGGCCACGATGTCGGGTCGTCGGAGCGATATGCTGCCTTGGAGATTTTTGCGTCGTTCGACGGCGGAAAGCCGTGTCTGTGTGCGGTGTCTCCGGGTGGCTTCAAGACAGTGGGCTATAGGGAGTCCGCATGCGCGTCTGATTCCGTCGGCTATCCATTCGGCCTGGTTGTAGCCGCGCGCTATCCGTTTGCTCCAGTGCATCGGCACAGGCACTGTCAAGTCGGCGAACGAGGCTGGATTGCAGCCCTCGTCGGTCAGTTCGCCTACGTATTCGGCGGCAGCATCGCGTATCAGACGCGGGGTGTCGTGGTACTTGGCGTCGATAATTATTGATGTCAGGTCGTTGCCTCTATAGTACCAGAACCAGGCCATTGCTTTGTCTATTCTTGTATGCGAGCCGAGTTTGTGGTGCAGTTCATTGAAGTCGGATTGGTGGAGCTGAGTACGGGGCAGCCGGTATATACAGCTGATACACAGACAGGCCTCACGCTGTGTGAGTGTGCGTCCGCACGCCGGGCAGCAACGCGGCCACACCATGTCGGTGAGGGCGGTGCGTATGAACTGTAATATGCGGCATGCTGTTTGCATTATAATTGCAGAACCGAATTCTAAAATTGAAAAATATGATTTTGACAGGCTTTTTTCAGACCGTGGAGTTTTTTGTGATTGCAGCCCTTGCAGCGGCCGCCATTGTGGCTTATATGTGTATGCCCCGCACCAGAGGCGAGGCTGTGACGCATACCGTAGGCGGAGAACTGCTTGAGGATGGTGAAGCTACAGAGCCTGCCGACGGCGAGGAAAGCAGCGGTCTGTTGACAGCCGAAGTCCGCGACGATGGTGCCGTGGTGCTGACCCGCAGCGGAATCCGTGGTATCACAGCCAGCGGAGCTGTCAGTCTTGCGGTTACTGTCATCGGTTTCGATGTGCATATCGAAGAGCGCCGGATGCGGGGCTTTTCAAACGATACGGCTGTCGGCTCGGCACGCTTTGTGCTTGATTTTCTTGCTCCGGAGTGGTATCATATACGCTATTCCTACAGCGACGAGGGGGAATTCTGCTCGTTTCAGCTGCATGTGAAGCCGGGTATAAGAATGAAGCGCCGCATCAAGAGGTGAAAATTTTCAGGAACTGAGTCGAAATCTGCACATATATAATTAGGCCGACAATGTCGTTGCTAATCTGAATGAACGGACCGGTGGCGAGCGCCGGGTTGATTTTGAGCTTTTCCAGAGTCAGCGGCACGACAGTTCCGAGTATGGTGGCGAACATGACCACCACAAACAGAGAGCAGGCCACCGACATGGTCACTGCCAGTTCGCCGGGGAGCATCAGCAGGTTGTAGACCAGAATCACACCGGATATAATCGAGGCGTTCAGCAGTCCGACAAGCACTTCCTAGCCGAGCTGATGGGTGAATTCGCGAACATTCAGGGAGCCGTTGGCCAGACCCTGCACGACGATGGCCGAGGCCTGCACGCCCACGTTGCCGCCGGTGCCGCCTATTATGGGGATAAACAGAGCCAGGGCTGTAACGGCCTGGATCTGGTCTTCGAAGGTTGCAAGGATTATTGACGCCAGAATACCCGATGCTATGCCTATGAGGAGCCAAGGAATACGGGCTTTCGTCTGGGCGAGAATGGAGTCGTCGGCGTCGATGTCGCCGGACAGACCGCTTGCCAGCTGGTAGTCGCGCTCCGATGCCTCGCGCACCTGGTCCATGACATCATCGACCGTGATGCGTCCGAGCAGGCGTCCGATCGAGTCCACTACCGGCATGGCCACAAGGTCGTATTTCTCGAAGTCGAGTGCGACCTCGTCGATGGGGGTGTCGACTTTCACGCTTGCTGGGTCTTCTTCCATGACGTGTTTGATTTTGGACACGGACGGATGTGTGATCATCTTTTTCAGCGGGAATACGCCTTTGAGCTTGTAGTCGTTGTCTACGACATAGACATAATATATTTCGTCCATCTCTTCGGCCTGCTGGCGCATTTCCTTGATACACTGCGGCATCGACCAGTTTTCGTTTACCACAATCATTTCGGTGCCCATAAGGCCGCCGGCAGTGTCTTCGTCGTATTTGAGCAGGTCGATGATGTCGCCGGCCTGTTCCACGTCGTCGATGTGCGAGAGAATCTCGTCGCGGTCTTCTTCATCGAGCTGCTGGATAAGGTCTACCGCGTCGTCAGTGTCGAGGTGGTCGATCTGTTTGGCGATTTCTTCGGCCGGCATGGCGCTGAGCAGCTTCATCCGGTCGTCCTCGTCAAGCTCCATCAGCACATCTGCCGCCGTGTCTTCGTCAAGGAGTTTGTAGAGGAATTCCGCTTCATCAAGGTCCAGACTCTGATAAAGTTCGGCTATGTCGGCCGGGTGCATGTCGGCGAGTTCAGCGGCAGCGGCTTTTGAGTCGTTGCGCTCGATAATCTCTTTGATGCTGTGGATGTATTCGGGCGTAATCTCTTTCATTGCTCAGTTGCTGATTGTGGTTGGTTGTTTTCTTTTGCCGTTGTTTTTCCGCTGTGCGCTGCGGGCTGTTTCTATAGCGCCGCGACCATATTGGTCAGCTCAATGAACTGCTCTACGGAGAGCTGTTCGGGGCGCATCGCCGGCAGCGGGGAGTCGGGCGGCAGCTGTTTGCCGGGGGGCAGAATGCCTTTGAGGGAGTTGCGTATGGTTTTGCGTCTCTGGCCGAAGGATGTCTTTACGACGGTCTTGAACAGCGCGGGGTCGCAGCCGAGGTCTGTCACAGAGTTGCGCCGCATGCGTATCACTCCTGATTTTACCTTTGGCGGCGGATTGAAAACCGATTCGCTGACGGTGAAAAGGTATTCGACATCGTACCAGGCCTGAAGCAGCACGCTGAGTATGCCGCGTGTCTTGTTGCCCGGAGGAGCGGCGAGCCTTTCGGCCACCTCTCTCTGGAGCATGCCGGCGCAGAGCGGAATTGAGTCTTTGTAGTCCAGTATCCTGAAGAATATCTGGCTTGATATGTTGTATGGGTAATTGCCTATGACACAGAACTGATTGCCGTGAAATATCTCATCGAGCGGCATTTTCAGGAAGTCGCCTTCTATTATGTGGCCGTCGAGGGCCGGAAAGTTGTTGTTGAGATATTCCACGCTCTCGCCGTCGATTTCCACTACGGTGACGTTGCCCGGATGAGATTCCAGGAGGAAGCGTGTCAGCACGCCCATGCCCGGTCCGATTTCGAGTATGGAGAGATTGCATCCGTCGACAGTGTCGGCGATGCGTCGTGCCACCGACAGGTCGGTGAGGAAGTGCTGTCCGAGTGCTTTTTTAGGTTTTACGGCGGGCATCAGTTTTTATCGCGCATGAATATCTGTATGGGAGTGCCTGAGAAGTCCCAGTTTTCCCTGATTTTGTTTTCGAGATAACGTCGGTAAGGCTCTTTCACCCACTGGGGCAGGTTGCAGAAGAAGATGAATGTAGGCACAGGTGCGCCTTTGAGCATAGTGACGTATTTGATTTTGATGAATTTGCCTTTGTTGCTTGGCGGCGGATAGGCCTCGATGACTTCGCGCATGACGCTGTTGAGCTGCGAGGTCGGGACGGTGCGGCGGCGGTTGTCATACACCTTCACGGCAGTTTCAAGCACTTTGAAGATACGCTGCTTTGTGAGGGCGCTGGCGAAGATTATGGGGAAGTCGTCGAAGGGCGCGAATCGGCTCCGGATGGCTTTTTCCATGGTGTCGATGGCGGTCTGCGACTTGTTTGTGACCAGGTCCCATTTGTTGACTACGACCACGAGGCCTTTCTTGTTGCGCTGAATCAAGGAGAATATGGCCACGTCCTGCGCTTCTATGCCGCGTGTGGCATCGATCATCAGAATGCAGACATCGCTTGCCTCAATGGCTCGTATCGAACGGATTACCGAGTAGTACTCGATGTCTTCGTTGACTTTGTTCTTTTTGCGGATGCCTGCGGTGTCGACTATGTAGAAGTCGAATCCGAATTTGTTGTAGCGGGTGTATATCGAGTCGCGGGTGGTGCCTGCGATGTCGGTCACAATGTGGCGGTCTTCGCCGATGAAGGCGTTGATGAGCGACGATTTGCCGGCGTTCGGGCGTCCGACGATTGTGAATTTGGGTATGTCGTCGAGGTTTTCGGTCTCGCTGTCGTCTTTTTCGGGCAGTTTCTTTACTACTTCGTCGAGCAGGTCGCCGGTGCCGTAACCGTTGATAGCCGATACGGGATAGGGATCGCCCAGACCGAGGGAGTAAAATTCGGGTATGTTGTAGACCCACTCGTTGGAGTCGACCTTGTTGGCCACGAGAATGACCGGCTTGCGCGACTTGCGCAGAATCTCGGCCACATGGTCATCGAGGTCGGTGACTCCGCCCATCGAGTCCACGACAAACAGTATTTCGTCGGCTTGCTCGATGGCAAGTTCCACCTGCTTGTTGATTTCAGATTCGAACACATCGTCGGAGTTCACCACCCATCCGCCGGTATCTACAATGGAGAATTCCTTTCCGTTCCAGTCGACTTTGCCGTACTGACGGTCGCGAGTGGTGCCGGCCGTGGGGTCGACAATGGCTGTCCGCGTCTGCGTGAGGCGGTTGAACAGGGTGGACTTTCCCACGTTGGGGCGTCCGACGATTGCTACGAGTTGCGACATAATATATCTGTTGAACGTGTATTATTCTGCAAAGGTACGAAAAAAATTTTATTCCACGTAGCCGAACTGGCGGAGTTTGTTCTCGCGGTTGCGCCAGTTGGGTTCGACTTTTACGAAAAGTTCAAGGAATACGCTTTTGCCGAAGAAAGTCTGTATGTCTTTCCGTGCTTCGGTGCCTACGCGTTTGAGCATGCTTCCGCCTTTGCCTATGAGGATGCCTTTCTGGGAGTCGCGCTCCACGTAGATTACGGCCATGATGTGTATGGCGTTTTCTTTTTCTTCAAATTTCTCTACGATCACTTCGGTGGAGTAAGGCACTTCCTTGTCGTAGTTGAGCAGGATTTTCTCGCGGATGATTTCGGTGACGAAGAAGCGGGCAGGCTTGTCGGTGAGCGCGTCGGTTCCGAAGTAGGGCTGTCCCTGCGGCAGCAGTTCCACGATGCGAGTCATCAGATTGGCTACGTTGAAGTGTTCTTTTGCCGAGGTCGGGAATACTTCGGCGGCGGGCAGAAGGTCTTTCCAGCGGCTGATGATTGTGTCGAGTTCGTCGTTGCCTTTGAGCAGGTCTATTTTGTTGATTACAAGAAGTACCGGGATTTTCTCTTTGGCTACTTTCGCGATGAAGTCGGAGTTCTTCGAAGGGTCTTCCACTACATCGGTGACGTAAAGCAGGACATCGGCGTCGGTGAGTGCTCCTTCGCTGAAGTTGAGCATGGCTTCCTGCATCTTGTAGTTGGGTTTGAGTACACCGGGGGTGTCGGAGAATACAATCTGATAGTCGGGCGCGTTGACTATGCCCATGATGCGGTGGCGTGTGGTCTGCGCCTTCGACGTGATTATGCTGATTCGCTCGCCTACGAGGTCGTTCATCAGAGTTGATTTTCCTACATTTGGATTGCCTACAATATTGACGAATCCTGATTTGAAGCCTTCCGGCAGTTTGTTGGTTTCCATATTATCGGTTTTAGTTTCATATCGTATATAACAAAAATAGCATCCGTATAGATGCTATTTCTGTGGGAATTTATGCCGGAGGGCTTGATGTGGACTTCCGGTTTCGGGCCGGATGGGGTTGTATCAGATGTCCCAGACCACGTACATGGCGCCCCAGGTGAATCCGGCTCCGAATGCGGTGAGAATCAGCTTGTCGCCTTTCTTGAGCCGGTCTTTATATTCGTCAAGACAGAGGGGGATGGATGCTGCCGATGTGTTGCCGTAGTGCTCTATGTTTACGAGCACTTTGTCCATCGGGAATTTTGCACGCTGAGCCACAGCCTCGATGATTCGCAGGTTGGCCTGATGAGGGATGAGGTATGCCACGTCGTCGGCGCTGAGATTGTTGCGGCCCATTACATCGAGAGTGCTTGTGAGCATGTCTGTGACAGCGTTTTTGTATACGTTGCGTCCGTCCTGGAAGAGGTAGTGGAGTCCGGCGTCAATGGTCTCGTGTGTAGCGGGTTCGGCCGAGCCGCCGCCTCGCATTACCAGATGTTCGAGTCCGTTTCCGTCGGTGTGGAAAACTCCGTCGATGATTCCGACGCCCTGTTGTTCGGTGGGTTCGACCAGGACGCAGCCGGCGGCATCGCCGAAGAGCGGGCAGGTGGCGCGGTCCTCATAGTTGACCATCGATGACATTTTTTCGGCGGCGACGACAACGATTTTCTTATACATGCCCGAGCGTATATATGCGGCGGCGTCCTGGAGTGCCACGATGAAACCGGCGCAAGCGGCCTGAATGTCATATGCGTAGCTGTTCTTGAGGTGGCAGCCGTGAGCGATAATCGAGCCTGTCGAGGGGAAGCGGTAGTCGGGGTTCGAAGTCGCGCAGATGAGCAGGTCTATTTCGTCGGGGGCAGTGCCGGTGGACTGAAGCAGGCGTTCCACGGCCTGGATGCCGAGGTATGAAGAGCCTACGGGTTTGTGGAGAATACGTCGTTCCTTGATACCTACGCGTGTGGTTATCCATTCGTCGTTGGTGTCCACCATCTTCGAGAGCATTTCGTTGTCGAGGATGTCGTCGGGGGCATAGGATGCGATGCCGGAGATACGAGCGTTGAGCATATTTGGTTGCGGTGTGAGAAGTTAACGTAATCGAATATATGTGCGGCATCGCGCCGTACGGCGACCGCGCGGACTCCTGTTCCGGAGATCCAAGCGGACGCGGCACGCCGCGTCACTGCATATTCGATGAATCCGGCGATGCGGATTCGATTACAAGATTCGAATTAGAGGGCAGCTTCTTTAACGATAGCCTGCTTGCCACGGTAGTAGCCACATTCGCCACATACAGTGTGATAGATGTGCCATGCGCCGCAGTTGGGGCAGAGAGCGAGGGTAGGAGCTACTGCCTTGTCGTGGGTACGGCGTTTTGCGGTACGAGTCTTTGATTGTTTACGTTTAGGATGTGCCATTGCTGTAAAATTATTATTTTTGTTTTATTTTATATTTTGTGGGCTGAGGGCCGGACTTCGGTGTCAGTCATCCGACGACGAGAGGCCTTTGAGTGCGTCCCATCGTGGGTCTGACTGCGAATCGGCCTGGTCGATGTTGTCGATTTCGTCGATGAGTTCGTTTTCGATGTCGGCGTCTTCTCCTGTGGCGCGAGCCCGGTGTTTTTTCAGGAGTGCGCTCATCTGGCGGTTGCATTTGCCCAAGGGGTGTACGTGTTTGATAGGAATTGCAAGCGCCACTGTGTCATAGAGCATGTATGCGACGTTTATGTAGTTGTCGGACTCCGGGATTTCGAGCAGTTCGTCGGAATCGTCGTTGTAGTCCTCGCCATATTTCACCATTATGTGATATGTGGTGTCGATGGGATAGTCCATCGAGTCGAGACAACGGTCGCACAGCAGCACTACATTGCCTGAAATGTTGAATTTCAGGTCATATACATCTCCGCGGTAGTCGACTGTGAGCTTCACCTTAAGGTCTGCGTCGTGTATGTCGGCGCTTTCCATATTGGCGAAAAACTGCTTGTCGAGCACGTATTCGAATTCGTGAGTACCCGGAGCAAGCGACTTGAGCGGTAATTTATATGCCGAAAACTTTCCCATTTGAGTGCGGTTGAAAAAACTCTGCAAAGTTATATAACTTTCGGCAAACTACAAAGTTTTATGGCATGAAATTGCGTTAAAATGGCTTGGGTTGTGTTGCGGACAGCCACTTTTATGTTTTTTTAGACGGTGAGCCGGGGGCTTCGCGATGCTAATTTTGCGCTGCTATGAAGAATTTATATGTGATATTCGCAGGTGCTGTGGGCGCCTTTATGCTTCCGGTTTTTCCTTATGCCGCGCTGAGTACTGTGCTGATGGTTGCCGGCGGTCTCAGCGCCTGCGCCATGCGCCGCCGTATGGGGCAGGCGCCGGGCTTGTTCGACCCGCGCCGGGTAGGGCGGGCCATCGTAGGTCTGGTGAGGATTTATGCCGCTCTGATGATAGCCCGCGGGGCGGATGTGGTGTTTGCCATTGACCATTGTCTGCGTTTTACGGGCGCGGCAATCTGTTTCCAGCAGGCGCTGACGTTGCTGGAGTATGAAGCATCGGCGGGCGGGTCGTCGTGGGCTGCCCGTCTGAGGAAATATCTGAGCGATAAGGCCGGTGAATGAGGTGAGTGGTCAGAATGCGTTGCTCTCGCCTTTTATGGCGTTGATGACCGTGCGCACCATTATCTTGAGGTCGAGGAAGAATGTCCAGTTCTCGATGTACCAGGTGTCGAATTCCACACGGCGTTCCATTTTCCATAATTCGTCGGTGAGGCCTCGGTAGCCGTTGACCTGCGCCCATCCGGTGATTCCCGGCTTCACCATGTGGCGTACCATGTAGCGGTCGATAAGCTCGCTGTATTCTTTGGTGTGTTTGAGCATGTGGGGTCTTGGCCCTACGATGCTCATGTCGCCTTTCCAGACGTTTATGAACTGAGGCAGTTCGTCGAGGCTTGTCTTGCGCAGGAAGTCTCCGACGCGGGTTTTGCGCGGGTCGTGTCGTGTGGCCTGGCAGTTGTCGGCGCTGGCGTTGACTTTCATGGTGCGGAATTTGTAGCAGTAGAAAGAGTTGCCTCTGTAGCC
The DNA here is from genome assembly GCA_947177365.1 of uncultured Porphyromonadaceae bacterium. Taxonomy (GTDB): domain Bacteria; phylum Bacteroidota; class Bacteroidia; order Bacteroidales; family Muribaculaceae; genus CAG-873. Next base: position 16,764 of record CAMWUD010000014.1, read on the forward strand.
GGTGCGTTCCTGCTTGAAGTATACCGGTCCGGGCGATGATATTTTAATGGCTATGGCCACCGGGATGTATATCAGGGGGTAGAACAGCAGGAATGCGCTTGATACTGCAAGGTCGAAGCTGCGTTTGAGCAGGCGGTTGATCTGTTTGGCCAGCGGGTTGGGGCGTGCGCTCAGCACCGGTACCGAACCGATGGTGTTGAGGGTGAACGGACGGTTGACGAAGCGTGTGATGCGCGGCACGTAGTAGAAGTCGCAGATGTTGTCGTCGGCAATTTTTACGGCTTTCGAGAGGTCGTCGTTTGTGTTTGCCGTATAGGTGTAGAAAATCTGGTGTATGGTGTTTTCTTTGACGTAATTATCCAGATCATTGATAGTGCCGAGGTGGCGGCCTTTGAAGTCGTCGGGGCAGATGTCGTCGAAAAATCCTTTGACTTTATATCCGAAACCGGGGTCTGATTCAATCTCCTGCAGCAGTCGTTCGCTGGTAGGGTTTATGCCTACGATTACGACCGATGAAGTGTTGAAGCCTCGCCGGCGCAGTAGTTTGATTATGAATCGTGTGGTCGCCCATGTGAGTGGGAGGGCCACCAGGAGTGAGGCATAAAATGTGAGGGCTGTGCGTGGCCGTATTTCGAGACGGAGGAAACTGATAAGAGCAAGGAAAAACAGTGCGTGCATGCAGACTGTCGCTACGCTCTGGCGTATGACGTGATCCATCAGTATGGCTCTCCGGTAGTGTGTGTTTCGGGATATCCACAGACAGCAGGGCAGATAGGCAAGATTCAGCAGCAGCCACATTTCCCGGGTGTTGCACGGCGTCGGGCCGGGTACGGTGCAAAGTGTCAGACCAAAGAAAATGTTTATGACCAGAAGGTCTATAAAGTTGAGGATAGACTGGGTGTACTTGCCATATCGGCTTTTTGAGGGAACTTCCTGTATTGCCATGTATATAGATTCAGCGATATTGGGTGGTCAGGTATGAGTGTCTGCTCGAAAGCAGGTTTATATCGGTCGAATGCAGGGAACACGGGGGAGTCCGTGTCCCTGCATTCAACACGGGATATGGTGTCAGAGGGGATGCTTAGATTTTGGCATCGAGCAGTCTGATTTTTTCGTTCAGGCTGTCCAGTTCGGCCTTGATCCGGTCGATGCGGCGTTGGAATTCCTTGAGCATCGAGTCGCCGCTTTTGCTTTTGCTTGAGAGGAAACCGATGTTGTTTTCATAAGTGCGGATTTCCTGTTTCTTTGCTTCGGCGGCTCTTGCCAGGCGTTCGCGTTCGCGGTAGAGTTTCTGCTGGTCGCCTTCCATTCCGGCCATATTCGATTCGAAGCGGTCCATGCTCCGGCGGGTCTGCTGGCGGTCGAGTATAGAGCGCAGTCTGTCGAGTGCCTGGTGGTAGAGGTCGTAGATTTTGTCTTTTTCCTTGAAGGGAACATGACCGGTCTCCTGCCATTTCTGCTGCGAGCTTTTCAGCGCCTCGATTATAGTTTCGCGGGAAGCGTCGTCGGCAACGGCGTCAAGAGCCTCGATTATTTCGCGTTTGGCTTTGAGGTTGGCCTGCTGTTGCTGGCGCTGGTCGTTGCCCTGCTTTTTCTTCTGGTCGAAGAAGTAGTCGCAGGCGGCGATGAATCGTTTCCAGAGTTCTTCGCCCTGGCGGCGCGGGGTGTTACCGATAGTCTTCCATTCTTTCTGCATGGCTATGAACTGGTCGCCTGCCGAGCGCCAGTCGGTGCTGTCTTTGAGGGCTTCGGCTTTTTCGGTGATGGCGGTTTTGGCGGCGAGGTTCGCGGCCTGGGCTTCTCTGCTTTCGCGGAAATATTTGGCTTTCTGCTCGAAGAAGTTGTCGCAGAGCGCTCTGTATCGGGCAAAGAGGGTGTTGTTGATTTTTCTGGCTGCGAAGCCGGTGGCGCGCCATTTTTCCTGGATTTCCTTTACGGCTTCGGTGGCTTTGTCCCATGCCTGGGCTGAATTGAGGCTTTCCGGAGAGATAGCTTCAAGGGCTTCGCAAAGAGCGGTTTTTTCCTGTTCGTTTTTCAGCTCTTCGGCTTTCCGGGCCTCGAAGTGTTCCTGATAGCGGCGACGGATTTCTGTCGATGCGGTTTTGAATTCATCCCAGAGCTGGTCGCGGAGTTCCTTGGCTACGGGGCCGATGCGGCGCCAGTCGTTGTGAAGGTCTCCGAGGCGGCGGTATGCTTCGATGATGTCGTCGGATTCGGATATTTTCCGGGCTTCTTCAATGAGTTCCTGTTTTGCTTCAAGGTTTTTCTTGAAGTCGTAGTCGCGCAGCTCCTTATTGATTTTGAGGTTGTCGGAGAAGCGTTCGCGGGCATCAGAGAAGCGTTTCCAGAGGGCGGTCTCTTCGGTTGGGGGCACATCGCCGGTGGCGTTGAAGTCCTCCACCAGTTCGCGGTATCTGGGGAATGTGCGGTTCACGTTGTCGGTGTCTTCCGCGAGTTGGGCTATTTCGGCAATGATGGCGTTTTTCTTTTCGAGGTTGCGCAGGCGCATTTTCTCCTGTTCCTCGGCCCATGCGGCTTTGCGTCGGCGAACGTCGTCGAGTATGGCCTGGAACTCATCGACCAGAGGTTCGGCCTCGAATTCGCCGTCGGTAGAGTCGGCGTTAAGCTCCGGCTCTTCGGCTGGAGTGGCTTTATGGAGCGTGTTGAATTGCTGACGTAGCCTTCTGACTTCATCGCCGGAAATATCGGCGGGGTCTTTTGCAGCGAGTTCTCGTGCGGATTCAATGAGAGATTCGACAGTGATGGGCGTCTGCTCATGTGCGGCTGTGTTCCGTTCGGCGGCAGATTCGGTTGTTTGCGCCGGCATCACATCGGCTGCCGGTGCGTCGAGGGGGGTAGTGGGCATGGGGGTGATTTCGTCCTGTGCCCGGTCACGCATTTCCATAATTATTAATGATTCAAAATATGAGGTGTCTGAGCGGCTTGAAGCCAATCAGCGCCCAAATTTACAAAAAAAAACATTAATGAGCAAAAATATTATAATATTTGCTTTTTAATTCATGAACAGACGCTTGTATTCTTGTTCGAAATTCGGTGTGAAGATGTCTTTGCCAAGGGCGTCTTTTATTTCGTCAGCGCTCCAGAATCTGCCTCCGGCGAGTTCGTCGCTCGGCTTGGGCTGCCGGTCTGTGACTGTGCGGAAGGCGTTGACCAGTTCGCGTTCGCGCGACGATGTGAACACGTAGCGGCAGAGGAATTCGGGTGTGAAGCCTGTCAGTCCGAGCTCTTCGCCTGCTTCGCGCATCAGTGCTTCCTCCACGGTCTCGCCTATGTCCATGTGGCCGCCTACGGCGGTATCCCATTTGCCGGGCTGTATGTCTTTCCACAGCGGACGTTGCTGTAGATAGAGTCGGCCGGATTTGTCGAACACGTGCAGATGTACAACGGGGTGAAGCAGCATCGAGCCGCTGTGGCATTCGCTCCGGCTTGCGCTGCCGGTGATGTTTCCGTCTTCGTCAACGAGCGGAAATATTTCGTCAGGGTTGTCGCTTGTCATTTTTTTGATTTCACGTTTTACTTTTACTTCTCATCAACTCTCCACTTTCAACTACAGAGGAGACGGGAGCTTATCCTTGTACTCAATCGGAAAAGCAATCCATAACATCATATATTTCAGTTTGCTTAGTTCTTTATTAAATGTCACACTGTCTGGGCCACTAAATAATTTAGTATCCACACAATCAAAG
>CAMWUD010000015.1 GCA_947177365.1 uncultured Porphyromonadaceae bacterium
GTCTTCAGGGAGTCGACGGGGAAGCGGCGGAAGCGGTTGGCGGCCTCGGCGAATTTCTGCTGTTCGTACAGATGCGCGGCCACAAAACGCGGGAAGGCCAGTTCGGTCGGGAAATCAGAAGCGTATTCTTCGGCCACGGCTGCGGCGCGGTCTTTTTCGTCGGCCTGATAGAGCAGAGAAATCTGCCAGAGGCGCATTTCAAGTTCGGAGGGTTCCAGACCGATGGCGAAGTCGAGCTGTTCGGCGGCTTCCGCCGGACGCCCGGCTGCGTTCAGCAGTCCGGCATATAGGGTGTGAATCTCGGGAGTTCCGGGATTGTTGGCTATATAGCTTTCGCAGAGTTCGGTGCAGATGTCGTACTTGCTGCTGTCGCTGTAGTTGTCCAGAATGTATCCTTTCACGAAGATGAACTTCTCTTCGGGTTCGAGTTCCTGGTTTGTGACGGCGCGTCGCATGGTGTTGAGAAATTCCACGGAGTCGCCGGTCTGGTCGTAGTAGCCGAGGAAGCCCATCACCACACCGCCGTTGTCGGGTTCGATGGCTTTGGCTTCGTTGAAATAGCGCAGTGCGGAGTCGGGACGCTCGAGTTCGAGCATCGAGCCTCCGACGGTGAGCAGGGTGGGGATGTCGTGTGGAGCGGCGCGGTAGATTTTCTCCAGCTCGTTGAGTACGGCGGTGGTGTCGTTGCGGAACATATATGCGCCGATGATGTAGCTGGTGATAGAGTTGCCGATGCCGGCGTCGAAGCCTTGCTCGAGCCGTCGGTATATGGTCATGGCCGAATCGAAGTCCTGGTCGCGGTTCCTCCGCAGATAGCCCTCGGCGAGCTGGAGCGCCACATTGTTCTTGTCGGGGAAGTTGTTGTAGAGCATGCGGCTGATTTCGAGAAAGTCGTCGATACGCCCCATGTTGACATAAGTCTTGGCCAGCGACAGTCCGGAGTAATAGTCTGTGGGGTTGGCTTCATAATAGCGGCGCATGCGGGCGAGGCCTTCTTGGGCTTTTGCGGGTGTATGCATCAGCCCTAACACCTGCCATTGGCCGAGTTCAGACCCGAGGCTGAGGTCGGAGCTGTCGGCTTCGAAAGCACGTTGGAGCAGTCGCCCGTAGAGACTGTAGTCCTGTTGGTTGTATGCGTTCTGGGCCTCAAGGAAGATATATTCGGCCTTGGCACGGGCGGCACGGGTTTCCCAGCCGTCGGCTTTCTTAGGCCGGGCCATGGCGCTCAGACCCAGAATGAGTGCGCCCAGGGCCAGCAGTGCGATGCGGTGTACTTTCAATGTCGTGAAATTTTATGCCGGCGCGCAGGCCGGTACTGTTATAAACCGGAATGACCGAAGCCGCCTTCGCCGCGAGAGGTTTCCGACAGAGAGTCTACCGGAATCCATTCCACTTTGGTATAGCGGTTTACGACAGCCTGACAGATGCGGTCGCCCGGGCAGATGGTAAACGCTTCAGAGCCGTAGTTCATGACTATGACGCCGATTTCGCCTCTGTAGTCGGCATCGACAGTGCCGGGTGAGTTCACCAGGCCGATGCCGTGCCGCAGGGCGAGTCCGCTTCTTGGTCTGAGCTGCAGTTCATAGCCGTCGGGCAGTTCCACGTAGAGTCCGGTGGGTATGAGCCGTCGTTCGCCGGGTGCGAGCACAATGGCTTCCTCGAGGTCGGCGCGCAGATCCATGCCGGCGGAGAGTTCTGTGGCATATGCCGGAAGCGGATTCTTTGATTTGTTTACAATCTTTACAGTCGTTGTCATGCTGAAATGTGGAGCGGCGGCTCCATAAATGATTAACCGATAAGTCGTTTAAATGTTTACGCGTCGGGTCACAGTTCCGGCCTTGAGGATGTATACGCCTCTCTGGCCGAGTTTGATTCTTGACACACCGGCGGAAATTTTCTCCTGACTGACCAGCTGCCCGAGAATGGTGCATATTTTCACTGTCACGGGCTTGTTGGTGGTCAGGTAGATATAAGAGTCGCGTACCTCCACATCGATGCGCTCCTCGACTGAAGTGTCGACGCGCACCTGCTCTATCAGCTCCCACGACGCGGCCAGCGACAGGTTTGCCGGCGTGACAAGAAGCAGACAGAGCGCGAGTAATATGCGGAGGCAGTGTCTCATGTACGGAGTCAGTTTTCGAGGGTCATTTCTCCGGCCAGGTCCAGTTCGAGACGCCGGGCCACCTCGCCGGGTTCGAGTCCGAGACCGAAGAGATACATCATTTTGGTGATTGCGGCCTCAAAGGTGATGTCGTGGCCGCAGACCACGCCTAAGCCCGAGAGCATGTCGGCGCCCATGTAGCGCGAATGCACGCTGCCGTTGCCGCACTGTGTCACGTTGAGTACCACCACTCCGCGCTCGATGGTCTCGCGCAGGGCGTCGGCGAACCACTGAGCCGTCGGGGCGTTTCCGGCACCGAATGTGCGCAGCACGATGCCTTTTACCGACGGACACGACAGCTGGTGACGCAGTGTGGTGGGCGATATGCCGGGGAAGAGGTCGATGGCGCCTACGGCGGTGTCGAGCTCATAATGCGGCGACAAGCTGTCGCCGGTGTGGTGACGCTTCAGTGCCTCGGTGTCGAAATGTATGCCCAGGCCTATGCTTGCCAGGGCGGGGTAGTTGTAGCTTTTGAATGCGTTGAAGTTGTTTGCGCTGCGTTTGGTGGAGCGGTTGCCGCGCCAGAGATAGTTCTCGAACAGGATGGCAACCTCGCGGACCATCGGCAGGCCGAAGCGGTCGGTGGCTGCGGCTATCTGCAGGGCGGTGATGAGGTTTTCCTCGCCGTCGGTGCGCACCTCGCCGATGGGTAGCTGCGAGCCGGTGATAATCACCGGTTTGCGCAGGTTCTCGAGCATGAACGACAAGGCCGAAGCCGTGTAGGCCATGGTGTCGGTGCCGTGGAGCACCACAAAGCCGTCGTATCTGTCATAGTTTTCGGCAATGCTTCGTGCTATGTCTTTCCAGTGGGTTGTATGCATGTCGCTTGAGTCAAGCGGCGGCTGGAACTGGATATTGTCAATGTCATAGTTGAGCATTTTCACCTTGGGTACGTTCTCCATCAGGTGGGAGAAGTCGAATGGTTTGAGAGTCCTCGTGCCGAGGTCTTCGATCATTCCTATGGTACCGCCGGTGTAGATGATCAGAATGCGAGGCTTCATGATGTTCAGCAATTTTTTGGTTAACGGATTCTGTGCCGTTCGCAGACGGCTATGTGATGAAAGATTATCCTACGGATGCTCCGGGAGCGACTGTGTCGGTGGGCCCTACCACTACAAGGCGTCCGTCGGCATCGACTGCCGACAGTACCATGCCCTGCGACTCGATGCCCATCATCTTGCGCGGAGGGAAGTTGGCGATGAAGCATACCTGCTTGCCTACGAGCACTTCCGGTTCGGGATAGCTCTGAGCGATGCCGGAGAGGATGGTGCGGCCGCCCATGCCGTCGTCGATGGTGAGCTGCAGCAGGCGGTTCGATTTTTTCACCTTGGTGCAGGCAGTCACGGTGCCGACACGGATGTCGGTTTTCTCGAAATCCTCGAACGAAGTCGGGGCTTTCACTTCCGCCGGTTCGAAGGAATTGATGGTGTTGAGGCGCTTGGCTTCCTCAAGGCGTGCCAGCTGAGCGGCTATTGCGGAGTCTTCGATTTTCTCGAAGAGGAGCTCGGGAGCGGCTATCGTGGTGCCGGCCTTCACTATGTCGCGGGCGCCGAGCATATCCCAGCTGATGCTGTCCATGCCGAGCTGCTTGCGGAGGCGTTCGCTCATGAAGGGTGTGAAGGGTTCGAAGGCAATGGCCAGGTCGGCGCAAATCTGGAGCGCTGTGTTGAGTATGGTGTCGACACGTGCGGGGTCGGTTTTCCATACTTTCCATGGTTCGGTCTCCTGGAGGTATTTGTTTCCGGCGCGGGCTATGTTCATGGCTTCGCGGAGGGCGTCGCGGAAGTGGAAGCCTTCGAGCTGTTCTGTGAGACGCTCGCGGCAGCGGTCGATTTCATCGAATACGGCTTTGTCGACGTCGAGCAGTTCGCCGGCGGCGGGAACAGTGCCGCCGTAGTATTTGTGGGTGAGTACGGTGGCGCGGTTGATGAAGTTGCCGAGGATGGCCACCAGCTCGCTGTTGTTGCGGGTCTGGAAGTCGGCCCAGGTGAAGTCGTTGTCTTTGGTTTCCGGCGCGTTGGCGGTGAGCACGTAGCGCAGGGTGTCCTGTTTGCCGGGGAAGTCGCGCAGGTATTCGTGGAGCCATACGGCCCAGTTGCGCGAGGTGCTTATCTTGTCGCCTTCAAGGTTGAGGAATTCGTTCGAGGGCACGTTGTCGGGCAGCTGGAAGCCGTCGCCGTAGGCCATGAGCATGGCGGGGAACACAATGCAGTGGAACACAATGTTGTCCTTGCCTATGAAGTTGATGATACGTGTCTCGGGGTCTTTCCACCAAGTCTCCCAGCTGTCGGGGTAGAGTTCCTTGGTGTTGCTGATGTAGCCGATGGGAGCGTCGAACCATACGTAGAGCACTTTTCCGGCGGCTTCTTTCAGCGGCACGGGCACACCCCAGTCGAGGTCGCGTGTCACGGCGCGTGGCTGCAGACCAAGGTCGAGCCACGACTTGCACTGGCCGTAGACGTTGGGTCGCCATTCCTTGTGGCCTTCGAGGATCCACTTGGTCAGGCGTTCCTGGAAGCGGTCGAGGGGCAGGAACCAGTGGCGGGTCTCGCGGAGTTCGGGAGTGGCTCCGCTGAGGGCGCTCTTGGGGTTGATCAAGTCGGTGACGTTGAGCGAAGTGCCGCAGGCCTCGCACTGGTCGCCGTATGCGCGGGTGTTGTGGCAGTGGGGGCATTCGCCGGTCACATATCTGTCGGCGAGGAACATTCCTGCTTCAGGGTCGAAGAGCTGGGTTGAGGTCTGTTCTATGAATTCGCCTTTGTCGTGAAGGCGGGTGAAGAATTCCGAAGCGGTGGCGGCATGTATGTCGCTGGTGGTGCGGGAGTAGATGTCGAAGCTAATGCCGAGTTCTTCAAAGCTGTCTTTGATGATTTTGTGGTAGCGGTCGACAACGTCCTGTGGGGTGACGCCCTCTTTGCGGGCCTTTATGGTGATAGGCACTCCGTGCTCGTCGCTTCCGCCGACCATGGTCACGGGGCGTCCCTGCAGACGCAGATAGCGTGCGTAGATGTCGGCCGGAACGTAAACACCGGCCAGATGGCCTATGTGTACGGGGCCGTTGGCGTAGGGGAGAGCGGTAGTGATAAGAGTGCGCTTATATTGTTTCATTGCGATAATGATGTATAGTTGCTTGAAATCGCAAAATTAGCAAATATTTGTGAATATCGCAAGACTTTTTTTTATTGTTTGTTTGATTCCCCGGAGTGGAGGCGGAGTGGAGGCGGAGTGGAGGCATCCCTGCCTCCACAATATATAGTTTTCCTTTGAACTGTGGAGGCAGGGATGCCTCCACTCTGGGGTACAGAAAAATAAAGGTGCGCATCCCATGGCGGAATGCGCACCCTGACTGTTTCAAATAGTACGTGCGTAAGAAATCTTATTTTACGGCCAGCTTGACAGTGGCGCCGGAGCGGGCACGGAGCACATAGAAGCCGGAGGCCGGACGGAAGGCGTCGCGAGACCCGGAATAAACGCATATGCCTGAAATGTCATAGGCATCGACATATTCGTCGGCTGCTATGGTCGCAGCTGCCACAGATGTATTGCCATTGGAGGCCATGCGGATTTCAAGGGCGCCGGCGGCATCGGCAGGCAGCAGCAGCGAATTGTTCTCGTCAAGACGGTCGGTGATGTCATTGCCGTTGAGCAGAATGGCTGCCAGCTCGTCTTCGGGCTTGAGATTGAGGAAGATGCGGTTGCCGCGGCCGGTGCCGGGGGTGTTCAGCGAAGCGCCGTCGAAAAGGGCGGCAAAGTACTTGCCGGTGCTCAGGGCATTGCGGGAAGTGCGGACTGCGCGGGCCGCGCGGCGGCGTGCGGCGGCAGGCTCGTCGGAGTCTTCATCGTCGGAGTCTTCATCGGAGTCATCCTCGTCGAGACCGGGGGTGCTGTATTCCTCGGCCAGTTCGTCGAGGCGCTCTTCCTCCATAATTTCCTGATACTCCTCTTCGGGAAGCACAGTCACATCCACATCGTCGGGCATTGTCACATCGAGGCTGATCTCAAGTTTGCCGAAGGCGCCCCACTGGGGAGCGTTGAGGTAGCTGAAGAATCCGGCGGCAGGCACGGTGAGTGTGCACTTCTGAGTGAGTATGCCGTTGAAAGCGCCTGACGCAGTGGCGGGAGCCTCCACGGCGCGACAGCTGATGGCGCTCACCTTCGGAGAATTGTTCAAGATATTGCTGCCTACGTTTTTGAGCGTGGAAGGGAAGCTGACCGACACCAGACGAGGACAGTTTTCCAGTGTGGATTCGTAAATCTCTGTCAGACCTTCGCCGAAGCTCACAGCACGGAGTCCGGTTTTGTAGAAAGCTTCATTTGCGATATTTCTAACAGTTCCGGGAAGCTCAAGTGTGCGTATCGGATTGATGGCAATTGCACGATATTGGATTGCTTCTACTGTCAAAGGGAACAGGAGTGTCTTCAGGTTGCAGATATAGAGAGCATTGGCTTTGAGTTGTGTGATTTTGGTGCGGCTGAGGTCGACATACTCGAGCAGGTCGCAAGAAGAGAAGGCAGCTTGTCCGAAATCCGTGAGATTTTCATATGCAATAATCTCCTTTATTGAGGTACAGTTGGAAAATCCGCTATAACCGATAGTGCGCAGTGCGCGGGGAAGATGGCTTACTGTGATGGCATAGCAGTATTGAAAGGCGTATTGTCCGATGGTCTCGATACCGTCGGGAAGAGTTTCCAGTCGCATGGAGTTACAGCCCTGAAAGGCATAGTCGCCAATGGCGGTCAGGCCTTCTGGCAGTTTCATTTCGGAGAGCAGAGTGAAGTCCTGGAATGTTTTGGCAGGAATCACCGTGTTGTCGGTTCCGCTGATGTCGAGAGCGGTGAGCGAGAACATGTTCTGACGGATAATTTCGAAATCATCATCCGTGAGATGGCCGGTGACGGTGAGCGAGGTCACACGCGAAGGCAGAGTGCCTCCCGACTGCAGATAGATTGCCGAGGCCAGCGGCATGCTGCCGTCGAGGTGTACGCTTACTGTGGAGGCCGACTCCTCGATAAGGTTGAAATTTTTCCAGCGTGCATGCTTTTCGTAGAGGTTTTTACAGCCGTCGTCCACCACCACGGTTATCTGCTGCATCTGCATTTCGGTGAGAGGCACATCGGCCGACAGCGAAGGAGGGGTGGCGGCATGGATGCGTATCATACGCAGATTGTCGAATGAGAAGGCGTTTATGTCGATATCTTTTATGCCGCTGCCCAGTTCCACCATCTGAGGAATACCAAGGGAGTATGCGGGAAGGGATGTCACGTTGTCGCCCACCTTCACACTGATGATATAAGAGTCGACAAAGGCGTTCGCGCTGAGTTCGGACAGCGCGGCCGGAAGCTCGAGGGCACTCATGTGACGCGAGGCATTACGGGCACAGTAATCGAATGCGTGCGCTCCGATTCGCTTTATATTGTCCGGGAAGGATAGCTCTTTCAGCGAGTAGCAGTGCTCAAATGTATAATCCGGTATCTCTTCGAGCTGTGTGGCCTTATCCATAAAGGCGGATACGAGCGGAGCAAAACGGAAAGCGTATTTGTCAAGACTTTTGAGGGTGGACGGGAATGTGACTGACTTTAGTCCACGGTCGTCAGCGGCGCTTCCTTCAAAGGCATAGCTGCCGATATGTTCGAGACCCTCCGGAAGGATTATGTCTTCAAGCGCATAGTCTTTGTAGAATGCGTGGTCGGCGATGGATTTGACTCCGAACGGAAGGTAAACCTGCTCAAGCTGCGTGCATTCTGCAAAGGCGTAGGAGGGGATTTCTTCAATCCGGCTCTCGGCCATGACCACACGCTCCAGAGATGTCATGTAGGCGAACGCCTTTTCGCCGATTTCCTTTACCGAAGCCGGGAGTGTGAGCTTGGTGATGGCGTTGCAGGCCGAGAAGGCCAAGTTGCCGATGGTTTCCAGCGATTCGGGGAGGGAGTCAACGGTGAGGATGGTGCAGTTCTGGAATGCCGACTCGCCTATGTCGGTAAGTGTCGGGGGGAAGGTGACATAATAGAGCTTGGTGTTGGAAAGGAAGGCCTTGGGGTTGATCTGCACTACAGTGAATGGTTCATCGGTGAACTCAAGCGACTGGCCGAGATCAGAGAATGTGCCGGAAACGGAGACTTCGGCGGGAATCATGGCGAAATCTTCGGAGACGGCGGCCGTGCCGGCGACAGCTGCAAGGCGGCTGTCGAGGTCGAGCAGTTCGTAGCGGAGTCCGTCCTGCTCTACATACTGCCTGAGTCCCTGACGGATTTCTGCTGATGCCGTAAGGGAGCTCGCGGCTATCAGTGAGAGAAGTAGATAACGGTTCATGATGATAATAATTGGGTGTATAATTGGATGTATATGAAGTAAGTATGAGCGGTATGGAGTATGCCGCTTATGTCTTTGGTGTCGAAACAGGATTTCTGCCCGGAGTGCATGCTGATGCACACGGAAGTTCCTCCGGCGGAGTATGTACCGCCGGAAACAGCAAATGCCCGCCGATACGATGTATGGCAGGCTGAACAGACAAATAGTTTATGTATAAGGGTGCAATTGGATACAACATACCTGTAATTCTTGAATTATTAAAGGAATTCTGCAAGACGAATTGCAGATATGTTGTATGGTTTTCGGCGGCAGCCGAGGGATGAAGCGCCGTCGTTCCACTTATTTTCCGTATTGCAGGAGAATATTGCCTGAGGTGGAGGAATCATCCCATGACCTTGCTGCGGGAGCGTTTCAGGTCATTTTGCGCTGCAAAGTTAGTGAAAAAATCTAAATTGACAAGAGTTTGTTGATGTTTTTTGTAGATGGAATTAGGCGGTTAAAGGGGCAATCAGTAAGGGCGCGCCATTGACGCGCCCTTACAAGTGGCAAATATTCAGTAAGTTTCTTGCGTGTTTTGTGGTATTCCTCCTGGCGTCAGTAGTTCACCGGGGCGGTGACGCTGATGGGGCGTACCAGCAACTGCAGGTCGTGGTCGAGCATGCGGGCCTTCGACACCCATTTGCGGAAATCCTCGGCTGACAGCTCGCGCAGCGCCAGCTCTTCCTCGGGCGAACGGTCGACGGGCTTTACAAAAGCATTGGGCGAGAAGACTATATAGATGGTGTTCCGCTCGAAGTCCTTGTCGGTGGTCATCTGGTAGCGCTCGGCATCGCCTTCATCGGTGGCGAAGAAAAGGTAGCGCTGACCGGCCTTTATCGGCTGAGCCGGATGACGCTCGGCATAGAACGGCAGCATACGGTAGACCATGCCGTCGGCGCCTTCGAGATACACGGCCATATAGCCGTCGATGGGTGAGGTGAAGGCCAGATAGCAGTTGTCGCCGCTGACAAAGGTGTTGCTCTCGTCGGAGTCGGCGGTGCCGTTGCGCAGGATGCGGGCATCAAGGTCGGCCTTTATGCCCGAAATCTCGCGTGCCAGACCCTTGACATGACAGCTGATTACAAAATCGCCGTCTTCAATCGCCACCTCGAAGTGAGGCACTCCTATGGTCTGCACCCATTCTCCTTTCACCAGCGATGAGGCCGAGCTCCAGAAATCCTCATATTCGCCGTCGCGCGAGGAGCGCATGTCAATGCGGGTGTTCTGTGACAGCACAGTGCCGTATTCCTTGGCCAGGGCGGCGAGCATGGCGCGTTCGAGAGCAGTCTGTTCGGCGCGGTCTCGGGCCACGTTGCGCGGTATATAATAGCGGTAATCGCCTTCGACCTCTTTTTCTTTCACTTTGGCCTGACAGACGACAGCCGTGGCCGTCAGGGCCACGGCTGTCAGTATAGTGGTAATAATGTCCTTGCGCATTGTCAATAGCTGAAGAGGTCAGATGGAATCAGTACTGCCGCCGGCTCGGGGCGCGCGATGACATCGATCTTGTGCGTTGTAGAGCCGGGCCATTTGAGATCGGAATTAGATACCAAGAGCGGGTAATAATAGCTGCCAAGAGTAAGCTGACCATTACTTGCGGGGCTGGTGTATTCCGGGTCTGAGAAGCAATGGGTGACTATAGTATGCCAGGAGATAGTGCGGTCATCAATTGTAATACTGCCCATATTACAATTGATTTGTCCGGCATAATTACTCCAGTCAGGCGATACAGATGCAGTTATAGAACTGAAAAGTTGCTCGTCGGTATCGGTGGTCTTGAAGGATACTGGAATGGTGGTGCCTTGGTATCTAAGATCGCCGTAGGATGTCGAAGCTGTGTATTTTCCGGAGAGCTGAAGGTAATAGGTGGTATTGGGCTTGAGGAGACCGCCTATTGCCAGTGCGTAGTGGTTTTCGTCGTTAAAAGAGGAGTCGTAGGTGGATTTTAACGAGCCATCAAAGACCGTGACAGCATCTCTCATGTCGCTGTTGGTGGACAGCAGGCAGCTGTAGTCTTTGAAGCTGATATTCTGGGGAAAGTCGAGGACTACGATGGCACTTGTGGCATCGGTATATACATAAGATATCTCCGGATTCAGAGCGGTTTCTTTCTTTACGCCGCCAGTGGTGACAGCCGCCGGTACGGGGCGTGCAACGATGTCCATACCGGTGCGGTTGTAATAATTACCGTTTAATTCAAGATTTCCGTTGAAATAGCATAGAGGGTAATAGGTTTGTTCATAGTCCAGCGTGCCATTGGCTATTTGATTGGTATAATCCGGATCTGTGAAACAGAGTATTGTCGTGTTATAGGCGTTGAAACTGAATTCGTTGTATGAGTCATTTAATTGGGCTTGGAGTCGTGCTCCATAGCAGTCGTCATAATATGAAGACTCATGGGTGGATACAGTCAGTCCTCCGAACAGTCCTTCGTCGTTGGATCCGGTGGTGAACGAAACAGGCATGGTAGTGGTTTCGCCGTAGCTGAAGCTTTCGTTTTCGGTTGTTACAGAGAAGTTGCCCTCTATTGCGAAATAGTAGGTGGTGTTGGGCTGCAGCATATTGCCGGCAGCAAAGGCATATTCTTTAATATTGTCGCGGTAGTAGTTGTCATTGAGCATCCGGGTGTCAAATGCGTGTATGGTATCGCTCATGTCGCTGTTGGTGGAAAGCAGACAGCAGTAATCTTTATAGATGTAAACATCCTGAGGAAATTCGAGCTGTATGATGGCGCTGTGTGCATCGGTGCGGGAGAACTTTATCTCAGGCTTGAGTGTGGACTCGCGGTTTATGCCCGGAGTTGTGAATTTCAGTACTTCCAGACGGGGGAGATCTCCGTCGGTATCATGACTGTAATTATCGCGGTCTTCATCGTAGCGGGCGCCCTTATAGTAGAGGGTGTAGTCGTTGCCCGGCTTCAGATCCGTGATGGTGAAACGGTATTTAATCTCTGAACCTAAAAATGTAGCTTTAAGATTGTAACTGTTATCATAACTGTGAAAGCGAATATTGCGATCGCCGCCATAATCATAATAGCCACCGAAATCGTCGTCAGTGCTACTTGACAGGGAGAAGCAGCCGGTATATTCATGGTTATCAAGATTCTCCTTGGTATATCCGGGCGGGCAGGGTACAGAGACTTCCACAATCACCCGCTCGTAGGTGGCGTCAACGACTCTGCCTGTAGCTGTATAGTCTTCGACCACGAGCAAGGGGTCGTTGTCGCCGCAGGCCGCCATGATTGCCGCAATGGCGACAAATAATATGTATCTGTATTTTTTCATTTTTCAAAGTTTTGTGGTTAGAAGCGGTAGCCTACACGCACGCCGAACGAGCCGTAGTGCAAGTTTTCTTTCTTTAGTCCGTGGTATGAGCCGAACATCATCTGGGCATCCCAGCATACTCCGGCGTAGAGGTGGGTGGTGACGTTCAGACCCACGCCCAATGTGTAGGCGGGGCCGCCGGTTACATCGGTGTCGAAGATTGTCGATACCACGGCATCCTTGTTGTCGCTGTCGGGAAGCCAGGTTACGCTGTCATCGGCATCCCAGAGGTCTTTGCCGCTGCCGCTGATGGCGCCGCCGAGTCCGAAGGTGGCGTAGAGGCTCATGTTGCCGAAGAGTTCGGAAGAGGTATAGCGGAAGGCAATGGGGTAGACTTTGCCTGCGAGCGACTGGAGGGTGTGGGAAGTTCCGGCTTCGGCTTCGATGCGGAATTCATACGACCAATGGGGGTTGCCCAGAGTGGCGCGGGCGCCGAAAGCGAAATCGAATTTTGCGCCTCCGGCATGCAGCAGATAGAGGTCGTTGTTCTGGTCGAGGCGGTAGCCGATGCGGGGAACATCGCCCACGGTGCCTCCGATGCCTAATTCGAGGAAGAAACCGCCGCGGTTGGCGTTCTGGGCCTGGACGCCCATCACGGCCATCACGGCCAGAAGCAGCAGAATTATTTTTTTCATTGCGTTGGTTTATGAGTTTTCGGTTTGGTTATTCGTTCATTTTCCACTGGTCCCAGGCCGATGATGCTCCGGCCGATACGGTGAAGGTGGGGTTCTGGTCCTTGCGGTTCACGATGGAGGAGTTGCGTGCCACCTGTTCGGAGACGTATTCCTTTAGGTCCTGGAGTGTCACGTTGCCCTTGGTGTCCTGAAGACGTTTGAGCAGGAAGTAGGTGAACATGCCGTGGCTTTTCTCGTTGTAGGGCAGTGCGGTCTGTTTGTCGGAAGTTGCCGAGAGTACGGCGATGTTTCCGCCGAGAGTCTGCTTTTTAGGCACACGGGCAATACCGCGGGCCGATGCCAGCATGTTGTCGTCGCGGGTGGCGCCGCTGAAGCAGGCGTCGAGAAACACGGTGCAGGAAGCCAGTTTCATGTCGGCGAGTTCGGCGTAGATTGATTTCAATGGTACGCATACCTGGGCGTTGACGCGGGCTGCGTCGACCGGAATCAGATAGGGCTCGAGAGTGGCGTCGTCGGGCGCGCCGTGACCGGCATAGTAGAAAATCACCTTCATTTCGTCGCCGATCACATCGTTGATCAGACGGAGGTCGCTGAAGGCCTCGCGCATTGCGCCGTAGCTGGCGTCGGTGTATTTGAGGATATTTTTTTCGGGGATGCCGAGTGTGCGGTGGCAGTAGAGGGCCATGGCGTTTCCGTCGTTGAGGGCGAAGGGAACGTTGGCGAGTTTGCCGTAGTTTTCGTTGGCAATGATGACGGCGAAGGTGTTTTCGTTCTTAAGTCCGGTGAAGGGGATGTCGAGGTCTACGTCGGAGGGAACGACTTCGGCCACTTCCACGGTCTGGACTTTGTCGGAGCCGGAAGCGTTGCCGAATTTGGCGGCGATGGCGTCTTTCTTGTCCCAATAGTTTTTGATGGCTGCGCGGTTGAGGCCGTATTCCACGAAAGTGGAGGTGGTGACGAAGGCGGGCAGCTCGGTGAGTTCGGTCAGCAGTTTGCAGCCTTTGAAGGCATCGTTGCCGATGTTTTCAACCGACTGGTTGATACGTGCTTTGGTGATATTGTCGCAGCCGGCGAGAGCTTCTTCGCCTATATGTCGTGTGCTGACGGGGAATTCGATTTCGATAAACGACTTGCAGTTGGCGAAAGCGCGTTTGCCGATGGTCTCCACACCGAAGGGCATGCGGATTTCGGAGAGGTTCGTGCAGTCGGAGAAGGCATTTTCACCGATGGCTGTGAGCGAGGAGGGGAGTTCGACAGTGATCAGTTTGTCGCAGTCGCGGGCGAAGTTGTTGCCGA
This sequence comes from uncultured Porphyromonadaceae bacterium, assembly GCA_947177365.1. GTDB lineage: Bacteria > Bacteroidota > Bacteroidia > Bacteroidales > Muribaculaceae > CAG-873. The sequence goes on from CAMWUD010000015.1 coordinate 13,765, forward strand.
TAGTAGTCACGCCGTCATTGATTACGATGGAGCGGACGAGGTCGACGCGCCAGGGGCGGTCTTTGCCGAAGTTTTTCATCGGGCCGGTGCCGGATACGGTAAGAACGCCGTCTTTAAGTTCCCATTTGCAGTGTTTGCCGGCGCCTCCGGAGGCGCCCCCCCGAGTGCCGAGACATAATGTGATAAGGGCGTATATAGAAAGAAGCCTTTTCATGAGTGTATGTTTAAAAGGTTGATTTATTGGTGTGTAATGAATGGTTTTGATGCGTTTGCCGATAGATTAAGCAGTGTGTCGCATATTTAGTTGCAAAGGTAAGAAAATTTTACGTTACACCATAAATTTTAACAGAGTTTTAGATAATCGCAAGGAGAAGTAACTATTCAACTATCTTAAATCGCTGGCAAACATCGTCATGTAGGGACGCACCCCGGTGCGTCCGGCCGCAGGCTGTCCCAAATCTTGTTGCTGCGGACGCACCAGGGTGCGTCCCTACATTGATAATGAACAGCTTACGGAAAATCAGGGTAGGTGAATAGTTACAAGGAGAATGCAGGCGGGATATCTCACGCAGAGTACCCCGATGGCTTTGCCATACCTTAAAAAGAAGAGAACAATCGAATTGTTCTATAGTAAACGCAGAGAGACGCAAAGAAGAAGGATTTCAGCAGATAAGAGCCGGCTCTAAGACTCCACAATCCAGCTTTCGATGCTTCGGAGCGAGGAAGAGAAGTTGGCACCGATTTTGATAATCCGGCGGCCATCGGCCTTGAACGGCGTAGGATATCCCCGGCTATCAATCTGATTGAGAGCCTCGCGGGCCGAACCGTCGAGCTTGAATTCAAACAGATAGAGGTATCTGTCGGTCTGTACGGTGAGGTCGATGCGTCCGTTGGCGGTCTGCATTTCGGCGCGAGTGTAGAAGCCCATCATCCGCATGACCAGATATACGACATTTCTGTAATGGAGTTCAAGATTGCCGAGTTCCATCTGGTCGTACTGATAGCCGGAGAACAGACTCTGAAGGCGTTGCATAAAACTGTCGGCCATCCCGTTGTCGACATCATTTACAAAACGTGTGATTGTAAATTCGGTGGTGTCGCGGTTCAGCGGCGTATACACGGCCAGAAGTTCGTTGAGGAAGCCGTTCTCGACTTCCCGGTTCGGGTAACCTAATATGGCTATATTCCTGAACTTGGGGTCAAATCCTTTGATAGTGAGGTATCCGCTCTGATATAGGACGGGAATGAGGTCGTTGAGCGATAGCGAAACGTTGTAAAGTGAGGTCAGAGCCGTCGGATAGTCGGAGAGATCCCTGATTTGCAACTGACCGGATTTTATCATTTTTACCAGAAAAGTGGGAGTCCCTGTGGCGAACCAATACTCGCCGATACTGCGTTTGCTCAGGCAGTTTAGCAGGCTGAACGGATTGTAGACATCGGGCGAGCATGCTGCGAAGTGGTATCCATCATAGTTTCTTTTAAGTTCGGCGAAAGCCTCCGGAACAGGAATTTCCATTTTGGCGGCCAGCCGGTGGACACCCTCGGTGAAGCACATTCTCAGTTCCTCTTCCGTAACGCCGCAGATAGCTGCGTATTCATCATCGAATGATATGTCGTTGAGGTTGTTGAGGTCGCTGAATACACTGAGTTTGCCGAATTTCGTGACACCTGTGAGCATGGCGAACTCAATGTGGGCGTCGTTTTTTTTCAGGTTGCCGTATACGGCTTTGAGAACAGAACGATATTCATTGTGTATATCCTGAAGTCCGACAGTATCAAGCAGGGGCTTATCGTATTCATCGATAAGAATCACCACTCTCTTGCCGCTTTTATGATGTATCTCCCTTATGATATTTCCGAATCTCTCTCCCGGATCATCCGAAGACTTGTCGATATGATGGCTTTCTTCAAGTCCGGCAAAGAATTCATTGAATGCCGAGGCGACATCGTTGTGACTGCGGTATAGCCGTGCCGTGAAATCAAGATGCAGCACGGGTCTTTCCACCCAGTTGTGTCCGGCGCAGTCGATGGCAAGGCCGTTGAAAAGTTCGCGCCGACCCTGATAGAAGGCTTCGATAGTAGACAACAGAAGCGATTTTCCGAACCTGCGTGGACGGCTCAGAAAATAGTATTTTCCGGATGAAACCAGTTCATGGATATACCGGGTCTTGTCGACGTAGATATAACCGTCTTCGCGAAGTCTGGCGAAGTTCTGTATTCCTATGGGATATTTGAGATTGCGCATGAGTTTTTTGTTGAGCCGGCTCTTAGGTTCTTAGGAAATACGTGCGGCAGCTTCGAGAACGCGGCGGCGGAGAGCATCATCGGGAGTGTCAACCATCTGCGGAGTGGCGTCCATTTCATACAGGGAGCTTACCACACCGGCCACCACACCGGCCCGCCAGCTGAGGTTCTGCAGGCGGTCGGACGGAATGTCGACCGAAGTCACCTCCTTGCCGCTGTAGTAGCTGAGGCGGTGGTTCTCTATGTCGGCGCATACCAGCGAGCGGCAGTAGAAGTCGATATGGTTGTGATATGCGGCGTCGCTTGTGTCGGTGCCGAAAATCAGGCGCAGGTCGGTGTTGCGGGTCACCACCACATCGGCATACTCGAGGTTTTCGAGAATGGCCGGCATCACACGGGTGATACGCGGCTCCATCTGCGGCAGGAATCCGGGCAGGTACACCAGCACGGCCTTGCGTTCGCTGCAGTACTGCAGCAACTGTGTGATGCGGGGGCGCATGCGTCGGTCGAGTGCGTAGAAGCCTCCGAAGAGCACAATGTCGCCCTCGTCGATGCGCGGCCACACGATGTCGAAACATTCGTCGGGATACTGCTCGTAGCGGGTGACATTCTCAAGGCCGCTGTCGCCTGCAAAATACAGCGTTACCGGGGTGCGGCCGTCGGGGTAGCGGTCGACAGAGCTGATGTCGACCCCGGCGTCTTTAAGAAAGCCGGTGACGATGTCGCCGACATTGTCGGTAGATGCTTCCGAGGCCATGATTACCGGCAGATTCATTTTCGCCAGCATTGCGGCAGCGTTGACTATGCGGCCGCCGGGGACACTGTCGGCAGGCTTGCCGTTGCGGAAAATGATGTCGAGTCCGCATTCGCCTATACAGATGATTTTTTTCATTTTTCAGAAGAGTTTCGGGCAGCCGCGCCGAGATAGCCGCCGTGGTGGCGTCTGGCGTATTGCTCGCGGGTGAAACCGATTATGCGCATTGTGTTTACCACCAGCACATCGCCGATTACAGTCATCATGGTGGTGGAGGTGGTGGGGGTGAGACCGAGCGGGCACACCTCTGGCGCACCGCCGGTATGGAGCACCACATCGGCCAGGGCGGCCAGCGGGGAGGCAGTGTTTCCGGTAATTACGATTACGGGCAGAGAGCCGTGGAGTCCGTTGGCGAGTTCGATCAGCTGTACGATTTCGGTGGTCTTTCCGGAATTGGAAATAAGCAGGAGCAGGTCGTCGGGCCGGAGTATTCCGAGGTCGCCGTGCTGGGCTTCGGAGGGGTGCAGATACACAGCCGGAGTGCCTGTCGAGGAGAAGGTGGTGGCTATGTTCATGGCAATCTGTCCGGCCTTGCCCATGCCTGAGCATACGAGTTTGCCGCCGCGGCGGTGCACCCGTTCGACAATCAGGGCTATGGCATAGGCATAGGCGTCGCTGACCGGTATCGCGGCCACGGCGCGGCTCTCGGCTTCGAGAATAGCCTTCATGGAGGCTTTGATTTCGCTGGTATCCACAGACATGGCTCAGGAGAGGTCAAGTACTACATTGTCGTTTCCTTTCTCGTAGTATTGGCGCCGGAGCGGATGGCGGTGTGCGCGCTCGTCGCGGCGACGGTTGCGGAGGATGTCGATGGCTGCGTATATGGCCTGACGCATCGACTCCTCGCTGGCCTCGCCCTTTCCGGCGATGTCGAATCCGGTACCGTGGTCGGGCGAGGTGCGCACGATGTCGAGTCCGGCGGTGACATTCACCCCGGCGTCCATTGCAAGGGTCTTGAAGGGTGCCAGACCCTGGTCGTGGTACATGGCCAGCACGCCGTCGAACTTCTCGTAGGCGCCGCTGCCGAAGAAGCCGTCGGCGGCGTAGGGCCCGAAGGCGAGTATGCGGTGTTTCTGCCGGAGTTCGCTGATGGCGGGGGCTATAATCTCCTGTTCTTCCTTGCCGAGGAGTCCGTCCTCGCCGGCGTGGGGATTAAGTGAGAGCACGGCGATGCGCGGGGCGTTGACTCCGAAGTCGCAGTGGAGCGAACGGCTGAATGCCCGGGTTTTCTCCACAATGAGGTCGTGGGTGATGGCAGGGGCTATCTCCGACAGTGGCAGATGTGTTGTGGCCAGAGCCACGCGCAGGCGTTCGTTGCAGAGAATCATCAGCGAGTGCTGGCGCGAGTTCTCGTCGTCGGCGTTTTCGTTGACGCGTGCCTCAAGATATTCGGTGTGACCGGGGAAATGGAAGTTCTCGGTCTGTATGGTGCTTTTGCATACGGGAGCAGTGACGATGGCATCGACCAGTCCCTGACGCAGGTCGGTGACGGCCCGTTCGAGCGATGCAAGCGCCGCAGCCCCGGCCTGGGGCGACGGGCTGCCCGGTTCGGCCTTGAAATCCTCAGGCACCACGTTGATGATGTATGCGGCGCCTTCACGCAGCTGCGATGCGTCGGAGACATGTGTCAGCGGGATGTTGGGCAGGTCGAGGAGCTTGCGGTACTGGCCTACAAGTTTCTGCGAGCCGTAGAGCACCGGAGTGCAAAGCTCGAGTATACGGTTGTCTTCGAGAATCTTGAGAATGATTTCGTAGCCAATGCCGTTGGGGTCGCCATGGGTGATGGCTATGCGTGGAAGTCTTTCGTTCATTTTTCCTGGTGTTCTTCTTTTTTCTTGCCGGCGAGCATGCCGCAGGCGGCCATTATGTCTTCGCCCCTTGAGGCGCGTATTGTGGCGGTGACTCCAAGCGAGTTGAGTCGGTCGCGGAAAGCCTCCATCGTGGCCATAGGCGCCGGTTTGAGGCGGCTGTCGGGTATCACATGGAAGCGTATGAGGTTGACGCGCGCCGATGAGCCTTTGATCAGCCGTGCAAGGCCGTCGGCGTGCCGCAGGTTGTCGTTGAGTCCGCCCCAGACGATATATTCCACCGAGAGGCGGCGCTGGTGGGCGAAGTCATAGCCGCGCAGCATGTCGAAGAGCTGGCGCATGGGCCATGCCTTTTCGACCGGCATCAGCTGGAAGCGCTCTTCGGAGAAGGGGGAGTGTACGCTGACGGCTATGTGTACTTTGGTGAGGTCGATGAGTTTCTTGAGTCCGGGGAGGTTGCCGACGCTCGACACGGTGATGCGTTTCGGGCTCCATGCCATGCCCCAGGGGGCAGTGAGGATATCGATGGCCCGGAGAACGGCATCGAGGTTGTCGGTAGGTTCGCCCATGCCCATGAACACAATGTTTGTGAGCGATTCGGAGTTGTCGACGCTTAGAATCTGGTTGATGATCTGAGCGGTGGAGAGCTGTCCCTGAAAGCCGCCGCGTCCGGTCATGCAGAATTTGCAGCCCATCCGGCAGCCGGCCTGTGAGCTGACACAGAGGGTGGCGCGTTCGCGGTCGGGGATATACACGGCCTCGATGTCGCGGCGTCCGCAGCCTTCGAAGAGGTATTTCACGGTACCGTCGGACGAGACAGCTTTTGTGACAGGAGCTTCCAGCCCCACGCAGTAGTCCTGGGCCAGACGTTTGCGTGCCTGTTTGGAGAGGTTGGTCATCTGCTCGATGTCGGTGACGCGTTTCTGGTAGAGCCACTGTGCGATTTGTCCGGCGGCATAGCCGGGCAGGCCCATGTCGGCGGCAATCTGCCGAAGCTGCTGAAGGTCGCGGCCTATGAGTGGTTTCTTGTTGTCGGGATTCATCTCAGTGAGTTGTATAGG
>CAMWUD010000016.1 GCA_947177365.1 uncultured Porphyromonadaceae bacterium
CTGTTTCTGGTTGCTGCCGTCATTGCCAACAATGCGGATTACGGCGTCAGGCACCGGCTCGTCATCCTTGTCGACAACCCACCCGCTGATCATTATTTTCAAGTCGGGAAGTTCAAACGAATAAATATGGTCATAACCTTTGCCGTCTCCGCGGTTGCTGCTGAAGAATCCGCTTTCACCTTCGCCGAATGTGATGCCGAAATCGTCGCCCGGAGAGTTTATCGGACGTCCCATGTTTGTCACACTCCAGCCACCTGACTTTGTGAGTTCGGCTCTGAAGAGATCAAGGCCTCCGTATCCGGGATGTCCGTCAGACGCGAAATAGAGCACCGAATCTGTGCGCACATATGGGAACATCTCATCGCCCGGAGTATTAATCCACTCGCCGAGATTTTCCAATGAGCCGGCACGCTCTTTGAGGTTTATGCGCCAGATGTCGCGTCCTCCGCTGCCTCCCGGCATATCGCTGGTGAAATAGAGCCAGTTGCCGTCGGGCGATACGGCCGGATGGCCGTAACTCGACAGAGTGTCTGCTGTAATCTCGAATTTGACAGCCGCACTCCATTTGGCATCGCTGCGCTGTGATGTGTAGATTTCAACTCCGGTATTGGCGTTAGGCTCACGACGAGCCTTGGTCAGGTACATCGTGGAGCCGTCGGGCGAGAAGCTCACAATTCCTTCGTCGAGTTCGGTATTCAGTTCTCCTTCCACTGCCTCGGGGCGGTTCCATTCGCCACGTTCGTTTTTTGTGGCACGCCAGATGTCGCCTTTCTTCATGCCGGTAATCTCGGAGCGTTTTGTTCCGGAAACTTTCTCGTTGGTGGTGGTAAAATAAAGCTGGTCGTGAGACGCATCAAGATACATTGGTGCGAAATCAGCTCTCCGCGAGTTGAATAGTTTGGCGTTTTTCACCACATAGCGGGTCTTGCCATGCTCCTTGTCGGCCGCCATTCTTGCCCCGGCCAGTCCGTTGAGCGCGGTCTTGTCGTCAGGGCTTATCGACAGATAGTCGTCGTATGCCTTCACGGCTGCTGCATATTTACCTTCCTGATGCAGGTTCTGCGCCAGTTGCAGCACCGCCGACGAATCACTGATGCCATAGCGGATAGCGTTCTGATAGGCTGCCGAGGCCTTCGCGGTCATGTTTATTTTTGAATAGCATTGAGCCATTTTATAAGCCACTTCGCCTCGTAGCGGACGTTCTTCCGGCTTTTTAAGCTTGTTATATAGTTTCCGATAGGTATTGGCCGCATCGAAAAATTCGCCTCGTGCCATCTGCTCGTCGGCGGTGGCCAGTTTGGGACCACCGCACGATGTCGATAGTAAAGCCATGGCTGTCAGTGTGACTGCCGCCAATATGCCTCCGGAAAGTAATCGTTGATTCATATAATGCATTTACACAAATTTATATAATAACGACCGTACAGCGGAAATATTGTTGATGACAGTAGAGGCTCAGTCATTCGTATTGCCGACAAATAATGGAGTCAACAGTGCCGCTAATTGGAAAATTTTAGCTAACTTTGCATAAATTTTCCAAGGGAACTAATTAATCAACTGATATACAGCTACTTTTTTTGTTTTATGGATTTGTTACAGCTTTTCAGCCCAGGTCAAGAGAGTATAGCAAGCACACTTGTGCTATATTCGTTTGTGATCGCAGCCGGCATATTTATCGGCAAGCTGAAAATATTCGGAGTGTCGCTTGGGGTCACCTTTGTGCTGTTCGTAGGTATCCTTATGGGGCATCTCGGCTATGTTGTGAACGGAGAGATTCTAAAATTCGTGCGTGAATTCGGTCTCATTCTGTTTATTTTCTCAATCGGCCTTCAGGTAGGCCCCGGTTTCTTTTCCTCTTTCAAGGAGGGTGGGGTGCGGCTCAATATGCTCGCCGTCACCGGTATAGCGCTCAATGTGCTGATTGTTCTCGGCATATACTACTTCGGCAACATACAAGATATCAGCGCACTGGTAGGCGTGATGAGCGGTGCAGTCACCAATACGCCAGGTCTGGCCGCAGCCCAGCAGGCAATCACCACCATGACCTCCGGTCCGGAGCAAGCCAATATAATGGCTTCGGGTTACGCGGCGGCATACCCGCTTGGTGTTGTAGGCATCATTCTGGCCATGTTTGTCATCAAGGGTGTGTTCGGAATCAAGGTTCAGGATGAAATCAAAGAAATCGAGCAAGACCAGGAAAACGCGCAGCTTAAGCCATACTTGCTCACTATAGAGATGACCAACAAACTGGTAAGCGGCCATACACTGCTGCAGCTCCACGATGTGATTCAATGCAATTTTGTCATCTCGCGAATCATGAACAAGGATGGCAAGGTAGAGATTCCGCGCTCCAACTCACAGATTTTCACCGGCGACAAGCTCTTTATAGTATGCTCGGCCCAGGACGCTGCACGTTTCAAAGCTGTATTGGGTCCGGAAGTCGAGGTTGACTGGGAATCAACTCCCACACCTGTATACTCGCGCCGCATCGTCATCACCAAGAGTGAATATAATGGCGTGGCACTTGGCTCACTGCGTCTGCACAACGGCTATAAGCTGAACGCCACGCGTGTAAACCGTGCCGGCGTAGATCTCCTTGCCTCGCCCAACCTGCGCCTTCAGATGGGCGACCGCATCACAGTGGTCGGCAACCTTGAAGACATCGAGCGTCTGGCTCAGCGTCTTGGCAATTCAATGAAGCGCCTCAACCAGCCGAACCTGATAACGATATTCGTAGGCATTATCCTCGGTATTGTACTCGGCTCCATCAATATCGGTTTCGGAATGAAGCTCGGACTTGCAGGCGGCCCGCTTGTGGTGGCAATTCTCCTGAGCCGTTTCGGCTACAAGGCCAAGCTCGTCACATATACCTCTTCATCGGCGTCATTGCTCCTGCGTGAGCTCGGCATCTGTCTGTTCCTCGCATCGGTAGGCATAGCGGCAGGCAAAGGCTTTGCCGATGCGGTATTCAATCCTACAGGAATGTGGTGGGTAATCTGGGGCTTCATCATCACAGTCGTGCCTCTGATTGTGGTAGGTCTGATAGCCCGCGGCAGATATAAAATCAACTATCTTACGATTATGGGTCTGTTCTCAGGCGGATGTACTGATCCTCCAGCTCTCGCATATGCCAACAACAGTACCGGCAACGATGCCCCGGCTGTGGCATATTCGACAGTGTACCCGCTGACAATGTTCCTGCGAGTCGTAGCGGCCCAGGCTCTCATACTCTGCCTGGCGTAAAGACTATCTCATATAGCAAAAGGCCATCCGTCAACAGAAATGACGGATGGCCTTTTGCTATATGAGATAGCCGGCATGGGATCAGTAAAGGAGCGGCATCTTGGACCTGTCCTTCCATCCGGCCTTGTATTCCTTGTCGGTAAAATAAACCTTTAGATCAGCCTGATAGGAATAGTCGACAAAGTATATCTTCTTGTCCGCCTGGTATTCCTTATCGGTAAAGAACCATAAGCCTTTATTCTCGCTGGCTTTAGCACGATAATCCTTGTCGGTAATGAACACCACAAGGTCGGCCTGATATTCATTATCGGTCACATAGACTTTCACATCAGCCTGATATTGATAGTCAGTGCTGTATATTTTCTGGGATTTTGCCGTAAAAAAGGCAGAAATTGCAATTGGCAATAATATTATTTTTTTCATGACTTTGCAAAAATATCTATAATTTAGTAATTTTGCAAATATCAGTCAAAAAAACGTGTAATATGAATAAATCCAAGACTATTTCACTTTGTGTCGCCGCCCTGATTGGCGCGACATCATGCAGCGGCAACGACAAAGCCGCCGACAATGACACACAGTGCGATGCTTCCGCTGTAATTGAGAATATCATGACCCGTACGAGTGTACGTCAGTTCAATGACAAACCTGTGTCTAAAGATACCCTCGATATGCTGGTACGCGCCGGTATGGCAGCTCCGACAGCCGTGAACAAGCAGCCATGGGCATTTGTCGTAGTAACCGACCGTCAGGTTCTTGACAGCCTTGACGCAGTACACCCGCATGCCCATCTTGCAGGTGCCACCGCTGCAATCAGTGTGTGCGGCGACCTTACCCGGGCACTTGAAGGGCGTGCTATGGAATACTGGATTCAGGACTGTTCGGCAGCTACCGAGAATATACTTCTTGCAGCACATGCGGTAGGACTTGGCGCAGTATGGTGTGGAGTTTATCCTGATGAAAGCAGGGTGGCCGATGTAAGCCGAGTTCTGGAGTTGCCCGACAGTGTTGTGCCTCTGAATATAATCACTATGGGCTACCCCGAAGGAGAGAATGCTCCAAAAGACAAATGGGATGCGGCCAAAGTTCATTATCAGAAATGGTAATCCCGGCATGAGAAGTATTATTCTTGCATGTCTGGGCGCAGTCTGCGTGTTCGGCTCGAACGCGCAGACTACACTTGCCGAGATTCAGGAAACTCCGGAAAAAGCCGGAGGGGTATATTATGCTTATCCGGTTCCGGAATGCAGTCGCCAGACTGAGGCTCCGGATGGATACCAGCCGTTCTATATCAGCCATTACGGACGTCACGGCTCGCGCTACCTCATTTCAGACAGAGACTATAGCGACATAATGGACAAGCTGCATCGCGCAGATAGTGCGGCGGCACTTACATCACTTGGTATAGATGTGATGCATCGTCTCGACAGTGTATGGCTTGAGGCACGTGGCCGTGGCGGAGAGCTGACTCCGCTTGGGCACAGGCAGCACCATGGCATAGCCGGACGTATGATATGTAATTTTCCCGAGGTGTTTCCTGACAATGCAGTTGTCACAGCCGCATCGACTCCGGTGATGCGCTGTGCACACTCCATGTTCGCATTTATCGAGGGTCTCAAAGAGCAGAATCCACGGCTTGACATACCACGCGAATCATCGGTGCGCAACCTCTATTATCTCAACTATCACAGTCCGGAGTCCGAGCCATATTCTTCGGACAAAGGAGAGTGGTACAAGGACTACGTTCTATTCAAAAAGAACAAGACAAATCCGGATCGTCTCATGGCCAGTCTGTTCTCCGACATGAATTATCTTGAAAACGAAGTGGATGCTTCTGAAATGATGACGGCTCTATACTGGCTTGCCGTCGACATGCAGAATATGGAGACCGCAGTGAGTTTTCTTGATATCTTCACACCTGAAGAGCTCTATGACTTGTGGCAGATTTATAATTTCAGCTTTTACGCTACAAATTGCAGTTATCCCGGCGCGCACGGACTGCATGTGGCCAATGCCGCCAATCTTGTACGCGACATAATTGAAAATGCTGACAAGTATATATCAGACAATGTCAATGGAGCTACGTTGCGTTTCGGGCATGACGGCAATATAATACCACTGGCGGCATTTCTACATCTTGAAAACTGTTATGCGGAGCAATCAGACCCGAATCTGCTGGCTGGAGAATATGCAAATTTCAAAGTGTCTCCCATGGCTTCAAACATACAGATGGTGTTCTACCGAGACGTTAAAGGAGATGTTCTCGTGAAATTTCTGCTTAACGAACGAGAGACAGCCATAGATATTCCTACCGACACATATCCGTACTATCCCTGGGAAGAGGTACGCGATGTTCTTGACCGACGTTGCGTCAAAGCAGGCCGATAAGATCGCAGGGCTCCTCGATAATATGATCGGCGTAGGCCGCCCGTAATTCCTTTTCGGAACGGAAGCCCCATGTAACGCCCACCGATTCCACACAGGCTCGGCGGGCGGTTTCCATATCTACCCCCGAATCGCCTACATACAGTACATCTGATTTCGGAGTCGGACACTGGGAGAGCGCCTCGAAGACGATAGATGGATCCGGTTTTGGAGGTACTCCGTCGTGCTGTCCGAGAACGACTTTGAAATTATATTTGCTGAAGTAGCGGCTGATAAGCAGCGAAACAGCCCGTTGATATTTGTTCGATGTCACAGCCAGATTTATATTCCTTCGGGTAAGCTCTTCCAGCAGCAGCTCTATTCCCGGATAAGGAACGGTCATATCGCAGCAGTGATTGTCGTAATATGCCATGAAATGCCGGCGCACCTCAGCGATTATCCGCTCAGTGCGGGCCTCATCGGGCAAAGCACGTTCAATCAGGCGCGTGATGCCGTTTCCAACCATCATCGGGTATGAGGTCAACGCATGCGGCTGATAACCCATCTGCCGGAGAGCTTCGTTGCATGCATTGCCAAGATCATCGATTGTATTGAGAAGAGTACCGTCGAGATCGAATATTACTAATGATTTCATAATTATATCTGAGGGTTATTGTTTCATGATATAAGCCGGGAATCAGAAGGGATATCCGACTGAAAAATGGAAATTGGCATCCCGGCTCCACTTGGGATGTATAATCGGCCATGGTTCCTGATTCATTGCCGGATTATGAGCCTTCAGACCGAGGTCGAAACGAAGCAGAAAATAGGTGAAATCCATACGGATGCCCAGACCATAGGCGGCAGCAATCTGGCGGTAAAACCTGTTGAAACGGAATTCGCCTCCCGGCTGGTTGACGTAATTCTTTATTGTCCATATGTTACCCGCATCAATGAACAGCGCGCCCTCGAATACCCAGAACAGTTTGGCGCGGTATTCGAGACTAAGGTCAAGGCGGATGTCGCCGCATTGGTTTATGAAGTCGGTAACGGAATTTTTCGAATCATAAGCGCCCGGGCCAAGAGTGCGCACGCCCCAGCCGCGCACACCGTTCGCACCACCCGCATAGAAGCGTTTTTCGAACGGCACCATACTCGAGTTGCCGTATGGGTAGGCTATGCCGGCGCCGACATGGAAAGCAAGGGCATTGCGACTGTTGAAATTTCGGGTATATGTATAGTCGGCTTCACCTTTGACGTATTGGGCGTACTGTATACCGAATATCTTGTATGCTCCGTCCTGCCGCTTCTGTCCTATGATGTTTGATATGGCATAAAGCAAATTGCCGGCAACTTCCACTGATGCACGCAGCGTTGTAACCGACGGCTGTATTGCGAATGCATTCAGTGTTGCGGTCGGGGTGCGGCGGTTTGTGCGGTAATAGGTATATCCCATACGCATGATGAAGTGATCCTCGTAGCTGTAGCGAAGCAGCGGATTGGTGGGTGCCACCGAATCAAGGAAATTAATAGTGGATCTCGGCAGTTTCACATAATTTATGTCGATGAAATCGAAGTTCTGGCGGCTGTTGAAATTATAATTTTTTCTTGTCCAGTTATATTTCCAGGCAGCTCCGGCGATTATGCGAGTATATTCAGGGCGTTCCTGATAGTTGAACGAGACTGCGAATTCGGTGTTGGCTCTAATATGTCTGGTAAAGGAACGGTGCAGCAGCGGAGCCATGAATTTCGGAAAACTTATGCCCACCTCACCGGCATATTCGGTATAACGGTTGTTTACAAGTCCATCGAAATTGCCGGACAACGCCTCATAGCTCGTGCGTACTTTGGCCGTAAGGAGTTCGCTGCCTCTTGCAAGGTCGCGATGCTGATATGTAACACCGACTCCGAAGCCGAAGTCTCCTTCGGAATTGGTACCGTCGACTTCTACTGATATTGCCTGCTTGCGATTACGCGACATCAGCACATAGGCATCCATCCATGTGACGCCGTCGACAGTGCCGGCAGGCACCATCTCGATGTTGATGAATTTCGCGATTCCAAGCTGGCTTAAGGCTGCATATGTTCGGTCGACATCCCCGGCATCGTAAGGATACCCCGGACGTATGTAGCATTTTTCTTCAAGAGTCTGCGGTTTCAAGTATCGGTCTTTGCCGTACAGCACTGTAATATCCTTGTATTCTACGGTATCGACAGCATTGTTGCGGGCATACTCGCCTCCGAGTTTCGGATCGTAGTTTGTCACAAACACCACTTTCCTTATATCGTATCGGCGATAATTGTCGGTGCTGTCGGCACTGGCTCCGGCTTTTGGACTGCGGAGCATAAGCGTCAGGTCGATAGCCTTTGAACCGGCCGTAGTATCGGCGATGAAAGTAATATTGTCCTTGTTGCAATCATAATAGCCGTGATTCCGCACCTCCGATGTAATCCCGGCCCGCATCTCGTCGAGCCGGTTGCGGTCGAATATGCTGCCGGATGACAACTTCAGCAGAGCGGCGGAATCCGCCATGACAAGCCTGCGAATCGCGGTGTCAGGAATATCGTAAGCCACAGAGGCTATGTAATGCGGATCTCCGGTATGAATTTTATATTCGACTCCCATCCGTTTGTCGCCATTCACCACAGTGTCAATTTCAACTGTCGCATCCATGTAGCCACGGTTGATCATTGCAGTCCTCAACTGTCTGGCCGAGGCTACGGTAAGCGCTGAGTCGTATATCACAGGAGCCTGACCAATGCGGCGCAGCCACTTGTTGTACCATCTTGCGGAATCAGCTCCCGACAGGCTGTATGTGGCCAGCTGCAGGCGTGCGAAGCCTAACACTTTGTGGTTAGGCGTCTGACGAAGAAAATATTGCAGGTCTTCAGTTGCAATTTCGTCAGGCGAATCCACGGTAATATCCACTTTGTCAAGGAGGTATTTACCGTCGGGTACATGCTTGACAGAACTGCAGGCCCATAAAGCGAACGAGGCCGTGGCTGTCGCCAGAATATGAGTAGCTTTGAATTTCACATTGCAAAGTTAGCTAAAATTTTTCATTCAGCCATCAGTCGGAATGGCCAAGCTCCCGGGCTATCATATTTCGCAGATAAGCTGCAGAACCTCTCTCATTCTGGAGAACATTGTTTACTTGTCTGATTGCTGTGTCATAGAGCTGGTGGGAGTCGCCGTAGTCAAGGACTTCTTTTGCGAGATACAAAGCTCCTTTATCCTGTATATCACTGTAATACAGCACCAGGCTGTATAGCATTACAATTGAGAATGAGTAGCTTAACAGCCGAAGCACATATTCCGGTCCCGGGTCAAGGCTCTGAAAATCCTTGATAAGACGTTTTATGACCGAAATACGGAATTTGCTGCGGTTTCCGCGCTTTGCCCTTATGACTTCCTTTTTTACAAGTTCTCGGTATTTTTCCAACAGAGCGTCCGAATCGGGATTCAGGAAAAATTCAAAATATTCCTTTGCTTCTTTACGTGCCGAATACACGTTGAGTATAATGTCTATGAGCTGCTCCCGGCTCATGAGCTCAAGCTCCTTTTTTAACTTTGCCTTTGACATGATTTATCTTTTGTTGTCTGCAAATTCGGCAAGGGAGGCGTATACCGAAAGTATCGCAGTGCTGTAACGATTGTTCATTGCCCATCTTCCGTTTAGGTCATGCCAGCGCTGCGCGCATCCGCGATTCACCATCGCGAAACGGGGGTCTATGCGCTTTTCCCCGTCTGGAAGCTCATCTGTCGTGCAATAGGCATACAAGTGCTGGATATGTGCGGTAACTCCTTCCTCCACTGTCTTGAATCCGGCTCCGCGTTTACCCTTGCTCGTAACGCCGAGTCCGCAGTAATTATGACATCCGGCATCCACAGCAGTGCCGCCTTTATACAGAAACCAGCCGGTTTCTACAATTGCCTGGCATAGCGCCACATCGCCGCGAATGCCGTATTTGTCTCCAATCGTCACGAAACACTGCGCTATTTCCGGATCAAAGTCCGGGTTATGGCGCTGCACAAAGGCCGAAAGCACCTCGGCGCTGTAGCCGCAATCTCCACGGATACTCATTGCCGCAAAAGGTCTGACTGCTTCCGGCGCCACCTCGCAGATATATTCGCTGTAAGCCGCGTCAAGAGCTTCATCAAGACTCATTTCCGCAACCGCATCCCGAGGAACCACGTCAATCACGCAAGCCAGCATTATAGCGGCTGCCACTATAAACCGCTTACCTTTCCGGGATTTTTGCTTATAAAGTCTTTCCATGATTTGCATGATGTGGTTTTGACAGGTTTCTGCGACTCATAATAGTGACACAGTGCTGCTGCGAGAGCATCGGTGGCGTCAAGCTTATGAAGGAGGTTCTCGCGAGGTATTTCAAGTATGCGCCGCACCATTTCGCATACCTGCTCTTTGCTTGCAGCACCGTTGCCAGTTATGGCCTGTTTTATTTTTCTTGGTTCGTATTCGGTGATTGGCACATCGCGGCTGAGTGCCGCGGCCATAGCAACCCCCTGGGCACGGCCAAGTTTAAGCATGGACTGTACGTTCTTGCCGAAAAACGGAGCCTCTATGGCCATCTCGTCCGGAAGATACTGTTCTACCAGTCCGGCCACTCGCTCATAGATACGGCGCAGACGGAGATAGTGGCTTTCAAACTTGCTGAGTTCGATAAGCCCCATGGCCATCATCATGGCCTTCTTGCCCTTTATACCGAGTATACCGTAACCCATCACGTTCGTACCGGGGTCAATTCCGATAATAATCCTGTCGTACTCACGCAAGGGAGCCGTACACCCGGCGACTTCCGTATTATGCACAGCCATCAGAGTATTCGCGACATATAGGTAGTGAAGGGGATAACCTTTTCTCCCCATTTTTTACGGCACTCGTCAAGGAGCTTTTCGCCTATGCTGTCGAACCACTGGTCAATCCGTCGGGTGTCATCGCATTGCATCTGCACGGCTAAAGACTCCGAGTCAACAGCCGCGTCTGCGGAAAGAATCCGACAGACGATAACATCCGTAAATCCGTAAGCTTTAGCTTGTGTTGCATATATGGCTGTGCACCACATTTCCAATTCAATGGCGACAGATCTGTCGGCACAGAAAGTCGTGTTTACTACAAACATCAGTCAAAATTTAAGTTTGAATTTCAGATATCTCGGAATAAAACCGAAATGTCGCCGCAACGTAGGCAAGAAGCCATAATAATGGCTCATGATTCTGAACCGTTCAATCAACGACTTACGGTGATTGGCAGTTGTGACACCTTCATTGAGATAGTCAATGAGCACGGCATCGATGTATTCATTGCGGCGTGAGTGCTGCAGGCAACGTATACACCAGTCGTAGTCGGCAGAGAAACGATAGCGCAAATCAAAAGGTGCCGTAATACGGCGGAGTGCGACGAACGCCTGATGACACACCAGCATACCTTGGGCGAAACTATGGTATGTTAGAGTTTCAGGTGCGCGGAGATGCCGTTCGCCGATGCGTTGCCGCAAACCGTTTACAAGATCGGTCTGTCCGTATATGACACCCGGAAAGTCACAATTCATCGCAATATCGGCGATACGCTGCAATGTGCTTTCGCTGTGAAACGCATCTCCTGCATTGAGAAAAATCACATATTCCCCACGGGCCATACCGAGTCCTTTGTTCATCGCATCGTATATCCCGTTGTCCGCTTCGGAGATTATCCGGCGGGATGGATTCGGATATTTCTTCAGAACTTCTGCTGTGCCGTCGGTCGACGCTCCATCCACAATCAAGTGTTCGTACAGCCGGCATGTCTGGGAGTCGACACTCTCGATTGTCGGTACAAGAGTGAGTCCTGGATTATAGCACACCGTGATTATGGAGAAGAGCGGCACACAGAATCCTTTGTCTTCGGTCTGATTCATAAGTTGCAGGAATTAAGAAGGGTTTGAATTCTTTTGTCGCAGTCCGGCTGGTCAAGTCTTGTACGAAGAGTATAACCGGTCTGACGCGAGTGAAGATTCTCCGGCAAAGCTTTGGAGAAATGAACAAGAGAGCCAGCCGCAATCAGTTCCCATACAGGAGTGTGGCTGACGCTGACATTGAGAATACAGTCCGGCGCGTTTGTCATGGAGCCCCGTGTAATCATGCTTACAGGTGTGGCTCTGTAATGCAAAGCTCCTGACGCGTCGGCATGTATGCTCAGAACAGCATCGTTTTCTTTTGCAATGCAAGCCCATTGAAGCGGACGTCCGGACCAGTGGCGGTGATTGGTATTCTCCGATTTCTCAAGCAGCTGGGTTACCGGCACTTTTATAAGAGACTCTCCTTCGTAGGCCATTACCAGATACGAGTCCAGGTCATCCTGGCATATGGCAAGAGCCAGTCGGCAAGCCGGATCCATATCAGTATAGTAGTCTGTCTTTGCCACGGTATAATGGTGGTCGCCGACAAAATACAGATATAACTCGGGAACAACGAAATTCAAATCCGATTCATGGAGTACATTGTGGCGCCATCGCGAAGTGGCGACAGGCCGAACCTCGCTTGCCGGGGGCGCGTCAATCGGCACACTGATGCTCTCGATGCGTTTCTGCAGAGATACAGACTCTTTCTCAGAGGCACTCGTATCCTCGATTGTATCTGCGGTCTCGGATGTTGATACGGTCTCGGCGGGGACTCTGATGCTGTCGCGTTCGTCCATATTCATCATGTCGAGATATGCCTGCGGACGCTGCTCCATGAACTTCTGGATTTCGTTCTTTTCAAGCACCGGCATAGTGGATGTGCTGTGTCGCAGATATATGATGCCATTGAGTTTCACCGGCTGCCGCGATGGCTTGACTGTAACGATAAGCACGCCCTTTGTAGACTCCTCGTCGACCGAAACCTCGGCAAGAGTGGCGGTAATGGGACCGAAAGCTTCCCGGATGCGAAGCGTAAGATAGTTCAGCAGTTCGTCCATGCGTTTGAGCAGGTCGTTCGACCATGGCAGACGCAGAGCCTTGAAGTCTTCTTCAAGACCGCGTTCAAAATGCTGGTCGCTGACTCCTATATACAGTTTTCCGCCCGTAGTATTCATGAAACCTGCGATAATGTGCATGATTTCATGGTGCTGACGGCGTATTGACTCATCGATGGAGCGTTTCATGCCATCATTGACACAGAATACGAGCGAACTCTTGAACTCGGTGTATTGCGACTCGCAGCCA
Organism: uncultured Porphyromonadaceae bacterium; assembly: GCA_947177365.1. Taxonomy (GTDB): domain Bacteria; phylum Bacteroidota; class Bacteroidia; order Bacteroidales; family Muribaculaceae; genus CAG-873. The sequence continues at coordinate 12,814 of CAMWUD010000016.1, forward strand.
TAATACTTGAGGCTGATACGTTCGTTGTTCACTTTCAGCAGCGCGGATATATCGTCTTTGATTCTCCGTGCGTAGTCGTTTTCTTCAAGAGAACTTGCAACCAGCATGTTATAGCTTAGCACCATACGGGCAAACTTGCCTTCCAGCTCACTGTCAGGCTGCTGCGACTGCTGCCAGAGATCCTGGTCATGAGTGTGGCTTCCGAGCCATGACACGAGTTCCATGCGCCGGAAAATACGTTCGGCCAGCGATCCGGGTCTGATCATGGATCTGTATTTCTCAAGAGTCTCTACATCCACCTTCCGGTTGTCGGCGAAATCGACATGCAGCTGCAACAGCGATGCATGCAGCTCAAGTTCCGCCTCAAGCTGCCTGTCGCCTATGATGCTTGCGAGAACTCGTCCGAAACCCAGATTATCGTAGGCTTTCATCACATCATCACAGCCCACCGCTTTCATGCGGTAAAGCTCTATAATTTCGCGTATGTCATCGCGGCTGAGACTCTCGCTGTCGTTGTCGATAATGGATTCCTCTTCGATATCATCCTTGTATTCAAGCGCATGTAACAGACGTCCGAGGGCTTTGTCTTTTACCACATGTATGCCGGGGTCGGCCAGACGCAGAATCTCTCCACGCACTCTCTCGTGGTCTGAAGTCTGTGTCACCATGACTCTGACTATGGTCTGAGGCCCTAAGGTGACGTCTTCCGGCAACTCGTCGGGGGCACGCAGCAGCATGCCGATACCCAGCTCGCTGATGGCGCTGAACTCTTCTGTAATGGGATTGTAGCTGGCCAGTACGGCATTGAGCTCCTGCCCGACATACATATGCTCATCCATCCAGCGGTGCAGTTCTTCCTGTATCGAGAATTCAAATATATCATCGTGCTGGGCAATTACCCGTGCCACAAGATGTATGGCCTCGCCGCTGTTGGTATAGGCGAAACGTTCGACATTCTTCATGTGGTAGCCAACAAGGGAGCTACGCATGAAAAAACCGTCGCCATAAAAGCGTTCATCATCGATATGGCAGTTGAAACGAGGGTTGTTTCCTGCGATATCAGGCTCCACGTTGTCGATGACAATCAGCACTTCATCGCCGACAGAAGGAGTAGTGCGTACTATCTCGCTCTCTTCAGGCTTGATTTCCTGTTGTGAAATAGTAAGGTCGTGGATTACATTGTTCCAGAAATCACGGTGACTTTTGATTTTCTTTATAGTAGAGGCGGTAAACCGCTTGATTCCACTTAGATATATGGCGGGCGAAAGCCATTCCACAAGACCGTCCGGCAGAAGGTTCATGCAGTTGGACTGTTCGTTATGAGCCTTGATGCTTATGCTGGATCCGGTCAACTGTATATCGGCGGCGGTTCCCACATAGCGCCGCAGTGCCGGAGATATAAGCGGCGCTGAAGCATTGTATGAAGCCGAGGTCATCATCAGCATCGGCTCCTTGATTTGATTGTAATTGATGTCCGTTGGTGAATAGTCGCCGTGGAGAGCCCTGAAAGCTTTGTCAAGCAGCACATCACTGCTCGACGGACGAAGCAGCGACACATATCTGTAGAAAAGCGAGCGGTTGCGGTTGTAGTGCGGAAAATTGTCGGGCTCGGCTATGCACAACTGCAACGCAAGAGCCTTGAGTGTGCTTTCGACCCTCAGCTTTTCCTCGGCAGTATCGGCCTGCGGGCAAAGGTCGATAGCCTTCCGCATTTCGCGTATATACAGCTCGAACTGTTCGATGAAGGCACTGCGGAAGGGTTCATGCGTCCATGTCTGGAGGCTCCACTGCATAATTGCGTCATAGATACGACCGAACATCTCTCCGACACGCTTTGGCCTGTGTCGGAAAATCAGCATAAGAATGGCGAACTGCAGAGTAGGGTGGTAAATGAATCCGGATTCCTTGAGTTTGTCAAGGAGACCACGGATAAAGTCGTCTTCACGTTTTTCAGTGATGATTTCCAGAGCCCTCAGATACGGGGTCATGGCTTCGATTATGCATGTAAGCTCATTCTGAAGCTCGTGTCTGCGTTGAGTCGATGTGCTTCGCAGAAATGGTGAACCTTCAAGCAGATATAGAGCAATAGCACAGGTGCTGTCAAGTGCCAGTCTGATGAGTCCGCTGCGTCGGTGTATGTCGAAACTTGAGAAACTTTCAGCAATATTCGCCTTAATCGCCCGAAGCGTTGTCAGAATCCATTCAGGTTTTCCCTCCGACAGCTCTTCTCGGGCCTGGTCGAAAAACGGCAACACCTCGAAGATATGGCGAAGCTTGCTCCTGTGTCTTGGCTCAATCGACACCAAGGCTTCGTCGGGTTTTATCAATGGAATGCGCAGGCCTTTGTCGCTTATTTTAAGAGAGAAGAAATTTGATTCAAGTTTGACAAACGAACAATGCACATTCTGCCCGGCGACAAACCTGACATTCCGTTCATACAGGCGGAACTGAATGCCGTATTGATCGACAAGGATATATGGTTCGCCGGGATTGTCCGGAACCCGGTCAACCTTGAATTCAAAATCTTCACCACGGCGGAAAGCCTCAAGATAAAAATCCCGGACATATCCTGCCACGTGGTGTATATAATATGGCTCACCGTTAAAACCGCGTTTTTCCTGACAAGTCAGTGTTTCAGGAAGTGGTCTTGACCGCTGGAAACCTAATTTTTTGAGTGTGATTTCCTTGCCGCCCGGAAGAATCAGCCTGAAAAAATCCTCATTGTCGCCATATGCCCTGTTTACTGTCAGGGTTACAAGATTATCATTAAGATTGACCATGTGATGTATTTTATGTTTAACCGGTTTTTGACAGCCGTCGCTTGCCGGATGAAATTGAACAGATTACAAATTTAGTATTTTTTTATGATATATGCCACTTATTCCGCAAGATTATGCTAAATTTGCAGTGTTAAAAAATATAAGAGCCGGTTCGGTAATAAATGTTAACGCCAGGGCGGTCAGTCTTTGAGTGATTTTTTTCGGACTCCGAGGGAGCAGTGCCTTTGCACTGTGACTGAGGAGTACGAAAAAAAGCGCCAAAGAATGGCCGAGGCGATGGTATTTATAACAGATGGCTCTGTATCAGAAAATAAAAATATTAATCAAATTAAAAAATCAGTTCGACAAGAAATGCCAGGTCCAAAGAGGAAAGTTACCTTTTGATTTCAACCCTGACGTTAACATTTATTGTCGAACCGGCTCTAAGGACATAATGCAAGCAAAAATAGGAGATACAGTCCGCTTCCTCAATAGCGTTGGAGGAGGCCGGCTGGTTCGTATAGAAGGCCAGATAGCCTATGTTGATGAAGATGGATTCGAAACCCCGGTACTGCTGCGTGAATGCGTGCCGGTAGCATCGGAAAACAGTTTCAAAGAGCCGGAGGTAGTGGTGTGCGCGCAGCCTCCGAAACCGACAAAAAACTCAGACCCCGCTCCGGAAATGCCATTTGTCGAGACTCAGTCCGGCGAACGACTGAATATTGTACTCGCATTTGAACCCAGAAATATACGACAGCTGTCGCAAGGCGACATCGACGCTTATCTCGTCAATGACTCGAACTACTATCTTTACGTGTGCTTTTCGACACGCCCCGACAGACAGTCGGGCTGGACAACGCGCTATGCCGGAGTAATCGAACCGGGCATACAGGTTCTGTGCGGCGAGTTCCATCATGCCGACCTTCCGATGCTCGAAGAGGCATGTGTCCAGTATCTGGCATTCAAGAAATCGGCGTCCTTCACACTGAAGCCGGTATGTTCGCTTGTCGTGGATCTGGAGCCTTCCAAGTTCGCCAGATTACACTGCTTCAAGTCGAACCCCTACTTTGACGGTCCGGTTCTGGCTTATGACATTACAGTAGATGACGAGATACAGCACCGTAGAAAACCGGATGCAAAAGCCTTGCAACTTGCCATGCAGGAAAAGAGGCAGGCCGATGCTCCGGCAAAAAAGAAAGCGGTCAAAAAACACGACAGCCGACACGACTCACCGCTTGTAATCGACCTGCACGCCACAGAACTGCTCGACAACCTCAACGGACTCAGCAACGCCGATATCCTCAACTACCAGATTGACCGATTCAGGGAAGTGATGGATGCCAATCTGCGCAACAAGGGCATGAAACTTGTATTTATTCATGGCAAAGGCGAGGGAGTGCTGCGCCAGGCAATCATGAAGGAACTGAATCATCGCTACAAAGGCCATCAGGTTCAGGATGCTTCATTCAGAGAGTACGGCTATGGAGCCACACAAGTAACCATATAGACACAGCGGATGATAATTTTCTTTTCAGGCACAGGAAACTCAAAAGCCCTCGCGAAGGAGTTAGCTTCGCACACAGGAGACTCCTTGTATGATATTTCTTCCAAAGAGCAACTGCCGGATACCGGTCGGCGTGTGATATGGACATTTCCTATATATTCATGGGGACTGCCCGGTCCGGTTGTCGATGCAATCCGATGCCTGTCCGGGACTGGAATCGACAGAGTGCCACACTTTATGACTGCCACTTGTGGTGATGATGCCGGTCTGGCCGACCGGCAGTGGCGCCGGCTCATTGAGTCGCGAGGCTGGGACGCAGCGGGGGCATACACTGTGATTATGCCCAATACATATACAATGATGAAGGGTTTTGATGTGGATGCCGAATCCGTTGCATCCGTCAAACTTGCCGCCTTTCCTGCCAGAGCGAAGGAAATAGCCTCGAAGATAGTGAGCGGCGTCAGGGAGACGGATGTGACAAGAGGACGCTTTGCGTGGTTCAAATCACAGATTATTTATCCCGGATTCATGCGCTGGGCTGTATCCACAAAGCCATTCCACGCCACAACGGCATGTATCTCTTGCGGCAAATGTGCCGGCAACTGCCCGGTGGGCGCGATAAAAATGGAAGGCGACCATCCGGTATGGAACGGCCGCCCATGTGCTATGTGTGAACGTTGCTACCATGCCTGCCCCGTACATGCCATAGCATATGGTCATGCCACGGACGGCAAGGGACAGTATATGTTTCCTACGCGAGAGAATCCGGATGGCCCGACGAAGACGGCAGATTGCCGTATCCATTGAGGTCGGTGCCCTTGGCGCCTACAGCGGGAGTGCTGCCATTGTGATGGCTGTGTCTGGCGGATGGCATTTTTACTTTCATTTCATCGAATCCCTTTCCATACACGCCGTTGACATTTGCCTGAGTGATGAAAGCATTCTTGTCGATGGATTTTATAATTCGGAATATCGTAACCGATTCAATTTTGCGGCACATTACCAGCAAGATTTTCACCTGATGCTTTGAATACCAGCCAGTACCGTCAAGCACAGTACATCCGCGGTTGGCTTCGTTGTTGATTGCGGTGGCAATTTCCTGCCAGTGTGGCGAAAAGATTGTGAATTGCACGGCCTGTCGGTTGGTGTTGATTATGAGGTCGGTCACATACGACACCAGAAAGAGCACCAGAAAACCATATACAATCTTGTCTATGTCGTGGAACAGCAGATAGCTCGACGAGATTATGAACACATCGGTATATAGCATTGTCCGTCCGATGCTTACGTTGGAATGCTTTGACACCATGGCCGCCACAATATCCGTGCCTCCGCTCGAACCATTGTGGGTGAAGGCAAGACCGATACCGAAACCGCACATCAGACCGCCGATGACGATATTCATCAATGGCTCGGATGTAAACGGATGTGTGAAAAGTGGCTGGAAAATTCCCACGAACACTGAAATCATGGTCGCACCGTATATAGTGCCGAGAACAAACTGTCGCCCGACTATCTTATATGCAAATGCCAGCAATATGAGGTTGCATACATACTGGGCAACCGCCACCGGGATTCCTGTCAGGAAGTATATCAGAGTTCCGACGCCGGCCAGACCGCCGATTACCACCTTCTCAGGCAATATAAAAGCCGAGAAGCCAAAGGCATACAGAGCCATGCCCAGAGTGATGAATACGTAATCGCGCGTATTGCGCCAGAGTTTTGCTTTATTTACTGTCATTTGAGGCGTATGCATGGGGTATAGAGATAATCGTGGTGTCATAGGCCGCCTTTTACAGCTGCGGCCATTTACGGCTGCAAAGTTAACGTTTTTACGCCATTTTTGAGGCTTCTTACGAAAAAAAATTGTAATTTTGTATCTAATTTTTTAGCGTCCTGATGAAAATAAGTAGCCAGACATCTGTTATAGCCTGTGTGCTTTGTCTTTACGCATGCCAGAACCGGAACCAGTCCGTTCCTGTGATTGCAGTCAGCGTGGAACCTCAGCGTTTCCTGCTTGAGCAGCTTGTCGGCGACAGGTTCGAAGTGGTGACGCTGATGAAACCGGGTACCAATCCGGAGACATTCGAACCTACAATGAATACAAGAACCGCCCTTGACCGTGCGGTAGCATACTTTTATGTGGGCGGCCTGCCATTCGAACATTCCTTGCTTGAATCCGCTGAAAATCTGGAGGCTATAAGCACGTCGGATGACATCATACCGCTTTACGGCACACATTCCCACAGTCATGACAGCGGAGATTGCCATGACGATGAGCCGGACCCTCATGTTTGGACTTCGGTCAGAAATGCCAAAGTGATGGCGGCCAATATGGCCGATGCACTGATAAGACTTGACCCGGAACACAGCGAGGAATATTCCGACAGGCTTACACGGCTTGAACTCAGGCTGGATTCATTGGACGAATCTATTGACCGCCGTCTGCGGGCATCGTCCTGTCATAGTTTTATGGTGTGGCATCCGTCTTTGGGATATTTTGCCCGCGACTATGGACTGGAACAACTTTCGGTCGGGTGGGAGGCAAAGGAGCCTTCGGCATCGGCTTTGCGCAGAGCTGTAGACCAAGCCGAAAAA
>CAMWUD010000017.1 GCA_947177365.1 uncultured Porphyromonadaceae bacterium
TCCTTCACGGGAGCCTTTGCTTTATATTGGGGATGTGTCACGCGGAGACAGATACCAACTGCTCCGGGATATGGGTTATCTCGGAGGCCGTGGCAGTAAGCCTCTCAATCAACTGTTTCTTCTGTTCAGCGGTCAGTTTGCCACTCTCTATTTATATGTATGGCATTGTTTTGTCTCGTTTTAAGACTACAAAGTTAATCAAAATTGCCCGATTTTTAGTAACTTTGTACATTAAAGCTCATCAAATTCAAAACAATACAAAAATGACTAAAGCAGTTATCGCTTTGCCGCTTGCGAAGCAAGAAATAGACTATGCAATCAATATCTACGTGTACATGATATGCTGACGAGGTCATCCAAGTTTATTATCGGTGTATTTATGTTTGCCGGATTCTGCTTCATTTACAAATGGTTCTCAAAAAGGATTGATACAATCCAAAAGCAAAACGATTGATGAACTACGAAGATAATGAATATTGAGGAAGTCCGGGATTATTGCCTTTCATTACCATTTGCCACCGAAAGATGTCCGTTCGGGCCGGACACGCTCGCACTGGAGATTGGCGGCAGAATGTTTTGCCTTATGACACTCGACGGGCAGGAGCTGGAGAGAAGCGGCTCTTGGGTTAAGTGAACAATCACGAAGGTTCATGTGTTTGTAAGAAAGCGTTTTAGTGATTCTATATATAATGTAAACAATCGTTAACGCCATTTTGACGTCACCAAAATTGGGTGTACTTTTGGGTGCATCAAGTTTTACACGCCATTTATTATGAATATAAAAAGAACCGTTAATTTCAAATTAGAACAGCGAAAGAAAAAAGGTGTTGTCGTTACTGAGAATGTGCCCATACGCATGAGGCTTACATTCGATGGCAACCGTATCGAATTTTCCACCGGCTACCGTATTGATGCCGATAAGTGGGATGCCTCGAAACAGAGAGTGAAACCCAAGTACACCAACAAGCAGAAAGTGACTGCCGCAGAAATCAATGCGACTCTCAACAATTATGAGATGTTGGTACAGGATGTATTCAAGGATTTTGAGGTGCAGGATGTAATGCCGACAACGGCTCAGTTCAAAGAACATTTTGAATGGTATCTTGCAGGCAAACCGGAGGTAGAGACTCCTGAGGTTGATAATTCCACTAACAAATATTCTTTCTGGGATGTCTATGATATGTTTCAAGAGGAGTCAGGCAGGATGAACGAGTGGACCAAGGCCACGTTTATAAAGTTCAACACACTGAAAAACTATCTTAATGCATTCCGAGATGAAATCACGTTTGAATACTTCGACCACAATGGATTGAATGCTTTCGTTAGCTTTCTACGTGATAAGAAGAATTTGCGCAATTCTACCATTCGCAAGCAGATGGGATTTCTGAAATGGGTACTAAGATGGGCCCATCAGAAGCATTATTCAGATAATTGTGCGTATATGACGTTCAAAGCAAAATTGAAAACAGCAGAGAAGACAGTGATTTTCCTTCGGCCTGATGAGCTAAAGGCTGTGGAGGACACAAAAATCCCTGCCCAAAAGCAATATCTGGAAAGGGTTCGTGATGTGTTTCTGTTTTGCTGCTATACAGGATTGCGTTATTCCGATGTGAATAATCTCCGACGCAGCGACATCAAGGAAAATCACATTTCAGTTACCACCATAAAGAATATCAAGGCTGTGGATATTGACCTCAACGACTATAGTCGCAATATTCTTGCTAAATATAAAAATGTTGCATTCAAGGATGACAAGGCTCTTCCTGTTATCAGTGCTCAACGCATGAATGAATACCTCAAAGAGCTGATGAAGCTGGCGAGAATCAATGAGTCGGTACGATTGACTTACTATAAAGGCAACGAACGTTACGATGAGGTTTACCCCAAGCATGAACTCATCGCCACACACGCTGCCCGTCGTACATTTATCTGTTTCGCCATATCAATCGGTATTCCTCCGGAGGTCGTTATGAAATGGACAGGGCACAGGAGCTATCGTGCCATGGAACCATATATAGCTATTTGCGACAAAACCAAATCAGAAGCCATGGCCCAATTTAATCTTGCTCGTAAAAGTTTAGGATAATGACACTTGACAACACACAAACACAGAAACTATTTGCTTTCTCCAGACTGGAAATTTCGCCGGAATATATTCTTGAAAACTCATAAGGCAAGAAAATTCAGTCATTAAAAACACCCAACTTTGCGGTTTTGGGTGCAAAATTGGGTGTAGTCTTTGTAATCACCTGATAATTAGGCGTGTTTGTGGAGCTGGAGGGACTTGAACCCTCGTCCAAACGCGGAACTAATGTGCTTTCTACGTGCGTATTTCCAAATTGATTTTCGTGAACCGCCAGGTATGGAACCACCAAACGACTCCTTATCTCCTGAAACTTCGGAAGCCTGTCGGAGCTTTCAGCTTCCTATTTCCGAATTATGAGCACCGCCATATCGGTAAGCCTCGGAAAAATGGCCACCGGACGATGTCTTGTCCCTGCAACTGTTGCGGGGATTAAGCGTAATCTACTGTACTTCGATTAGGCAGCAAGAGCGTAGTTGTTTTCGCCATTTAAAATTGCTGATGTCCCTGATTATAGAGCGTAGCCATCATTGCTCTGCACGCTTACACACCACCTCTACACGCTGTCAAAACCAGTCAGCCCCGGTGTTGTGAGTCTGCAAATTTAATCAATTAATGTGTCACCACAAATTTTTTATGGTCAATTTATTACTGTTTAACATTTATTGGCCAAATATTTCCACTCTACGGCTAATATATCATATATATACAGCCGTCGTAAATGCAATTCCGGATTTCTTAGTAAATTTGCATTGAATTTCTAAGGTAATAAAATGACAGCAAAAAATCCAATTGAAGCCAAGGCGCCTTCTGTTGCGCTTTCGGCCGTGCCGATTGTCTTCCTGCTCATGACAATCATCTGCATAATGCTTGTGTTCGGCGCCGACATGGTGTCGCAACTCAGCCCGCTCGTTCTTCTGTGCGCTTCAGCTCTGGCTATCAGCCTGGGCCTCGCCTCTCATACTGTCCGAAAATTCAGCTTTATGCATGGCATGGCACGCAGTGTACGCCAGACTCTGCCTGCAATTCCCCTGCTGATTTTTATCGCCACAGTCTCAGCCACCTGGATGCTCTCTGGTATTGTGCCGACTCTCATCGACTACGGTCTTCGGATTCTCAATCCCACTTTCTTTCTATTGATAGCCTGCTCGGTGTGCGCCTTCATATCCATCCTCACCGGCAGCAGCTGGACTACCATCGCCACTATCGGTGTGGCCTTCATGGGCATAGGCACCGTGATGGGCTATAGCCCCGGCTGGATTGCAGGAGCCATCATTTCAGGCGCTTATTTCGGCGACAAGATGTCGCCCTTGAGCGATACCACCGTAATAGCTTCTTCTTCTGGAGGCGTGGACTTGTTTGAACACATCCGCTACATGATGTTCACATCCGGTCCGGCAATGCTCATTTCACTCATTGTATTCACAATCACTGGACTGTCCACCGGTTCACATGGCGCCGAAAATGGCGCCGAAAGCATCATTGCCGGACTCGAAAGCACTTTCAATCTCACCCCCTGGGTTCTTGTCATTCCTGCAATCACCGCCATCCTCATAGCGTGCCGGGTATCCACCCTGGTCACTCTTGCCATAAGCTCGATACTCGGTCTGGCCGGAATTTTCATCTTCCAGCCGCACCTGTCCGCCGTGCTCAGCGACGGCTCCGGATCGTTCTTGTCGCACATGGCCATGGCCGGCAAAATACTCGTCAGCGAAACCTCGCTCTCCACCGGCGACCAGGCTCTTGACTCCCTCGTCGGCACCGGCGGAATCACCGGCATGTTGCCCACAGTATATCTGGTGATATGCGCCATGATATTTGGTGGTGTCATGATTGGCACCGGTATGCTCAGAACACTTTCCGAAGCTTTCACCCGCCTCATCGGAAGCCGGAGCAGCCTTGTCGGAACCACTGCCGCAAGCGGCATCCTGCTCAACGCATGCACTGCCGACCAATACCTCTCAATCATTATCGGATGCAACATGTACAAACCTGTTTACCAGAAGTTCAACCTCGAGCCTCGTCTCCTTAGCCGCACGGTCGAGGATTCCACCTCTGTCACATCCGTACTGATTCCCTGGAACTCCTGCGGCGTCACCCAGTCCACTGTTCTGGGAGTGGCCACTCTGGCCTATTTGCCATACTGCGTATTCAACTATCTCTCCCCGCTGATGTCGCTGCTGATGGCCTGGACCGGATGGCGCATACGAACCGTAAAGACAGCACTAAGCACTCAGCAATACTAAATTTCCGTTTATAATACTTAAATATTGTAAACATAATAACATTTCATTAGCGGATTCCAAAAGAATTCGCTAATTTTGTAGTATCTCCATCACATTAACTAACCCTGAGCACAAATGCATAAAAAATTCCTTATCGCATCAATGGCTGTCCTGGCGGCGATATGCACGGTTCCGGCCCGCGCCAGCGTCGACGCTGACATTGCCAAAGTGCTAAACGATGCAATACCCGCCAATTACAATTTTGGCGAAATAGAGGTATCCAGCGTCGCAATCAAAGCTTCAAATGAGACTGTAATCATTGACTGCAACGATGCCGCCTCTTATCTCCCGCTCACCGAGAGCGGCTACCGGCAGCTGGCTCAGGACATACTCGCCGTCCTTGGCTCGAGATGCCGTAATTACCGGCTCATCATCAACTCAGGCGGCAAAAAACTCTCCGACCTCACTCTCTTCGCCGACAAAGCTCTCAAAGGCCCGCAGGGCGATGCGCCCTTCATCACCCGCATCGACGGCGTACAGGCTCCCAAAGGCCTCCAAAACGCCAATATTGCGCTCTGGCAGAGCCACGGCTGGTACTTCGAGCCGAAGCTCAACCGCTGGGAATGGCAAAGAGCGCGGATATTCGAGACTGTCGAAGACCTCTATACGCAAAGCTACGTAATGCCCTACCTCATGCCCATGCTGGAGAACGCCGGAGCATACGTGATGAGTCCGCGCGAACGCGACACAAGCACATTCGAGGCCGTTGCCGACTACGACAGCTCAATCAATGGCGGATCATTCAGCGAAAGAGGTCATTGGAAGAACGCCGGAACTCCGGGTTTCAGCCACGACGGCTCCAGACTGACCGAAGGTGTCAATCCATTCAGCAAAGGCAATGTACGCATCGCCAAGGCCTCCGACAACCGCGACAAAGCCCCTCGGGTCACATGGAGCTTCAGCGAAGCTCCCCGGGGCAGTCACGCCATATACGTGAGCTACGCATCGCTGCCCAACAGCGCCACCGACGCCACATATACCATCCATGCCGCCGACGCCGACCATCAGGTAAAGGTCAACCAGCGCATGGGCGGAGGCACATGGATCTACCTCGGGCATTTTGACATCGACCCGGAACGCGCCGCCGACGGACTGATTGAACTTTCGGGATACAGCGCCGACAAAGACGCGGTCATTACAGCCGATGCGGTCAAACTCGGCGGAGGCACCATAAACGGGGCCCGGCGCAAAGCCGATGCCGACGGAAACATGCTGGAATACGTCACCACCGACTACCCCCGCTTCGTGGGTGGCGCCCGATACCAGCTCCAGTGGGCCGGCGCACCCGACAGCGTCTACACCCCCTCGGAGAACCAGAACGACTATACCGACGACTACCGTTGCCGCGCCCTCTGGGTCAACTGGCTCACCGGCGGCTCAAGCATGCTCCCGCACAGAGAAGGTCTCGGCATACCCGTCGACCTCAGCTTCGCCTTCCACTCCGATGCCGGAACTACGATGAACGACGATATTATCGGCACTCTCGGCATATACAGCACAGCCGGCGACACTCTCGGCAACGGCAGCTCACGACTTGCCTCGCGCGACCTCACCGACCTTGTGATGACCAATATCGTCGACGATGTCCGCGCCAAATACGAACCGGCATGGACTCGCCGCGGCATGTGGGACAAGAGCTACTTCGAAGCCCGCGAACCGGCGGTGCCGGCCATGCTGCTCGAACTCCTCTCGCACCAGAATTTCGCCGACATGAAATACGGCCTCGACCCTCGCTTCAGATTCGATGTATCCCGCGCCGTCTACAAAGGAATGCTCCAGTTCATCGCCCACCGCGACGGACGCCCCTATGTGGTTCAGCCGCTTGCCGTCAACTCCTTCGCCATCAACAGCAACGGAGACGGCAGATACACTCTCTGCTGGAAAGCCACTCCGGACTCGCTTGAAGCCTCGGCCATGCCTACATATTACATCATCGAGGAACGCATCGCCGACGGCCCCTTCCGTCAGGTCGGCCGCTGCACCGAACCTCGTTTCGACATAAGCGTCAGCGACTCCGAGATCCACTCATACCGTATTATCGCCGGGAATGACGGCGGTGTCAGCTTCCCCGGCGAGACTCTCGCCTTATGCTACCGCAAAGACATGCCGGAGGTTCTTGTAATCAACGGATTCACTCGTCTCGGAGCGCCTTACTGGTTTGACTCCGGCGACATAGCCGGCTTCTACAACGCATACGACAGCGGCGTGGCCGACGGCCACGACATCGGTTTCATCGGCGAACAGATGGAATTCCGGCGTGAAATACCCTGGATGGACGACGATGCGGCCGGTTTCGGCGCCTCCCGTTCGGTCTACGAGACCCGCGTAATCGCCGGCAACACATTTGACTATCCCTTCGCCCACGGTCAGCTCATCGCCGCTGCCGGCTACAGCTTCACCTCCACCTCAATGGCCGCTTGGCTCGACGGCAGCTGCGGCAGCGACGCGAAAGTAATCGACATCATCTTCGGCAAACAGCGCGAATCCGCCATCGGACGAGGTGTCAAGGGTACCGAATTCAAGACTTTCACCCCTGAGGTTCAAGCCCGTATAAAAGTCGCCACCGAAGCCGGCACTTCCTTCCTCATCAGCGGCAGCTATGTCGCCAGCGACCTCTGGGACAACCCCAACTCTTCCGAAGCCGTGCGCAAATCCGATATGGCATTCGCCAAGGATGTCCTCGGCTACCAGTGGCGCTCCGGCCAGGCCGCCATCGAAGGCGAAGCATGCACAGTGCAAAATCCATTCGGCATACAGCGTGGAATCACGCTCACGTTCAACCAGCGCCCCGATGAAGACATATACCCTGTCGAATCACCCGACGGACTCTTCCCCGCCGATGAACGCGGCGCCACATTCATGCGCTACTGCGAGAACAACCTCCCCGCCGGTTCGCTCTTCGATGCCGGAAGCTACCGTACGGCCATCATGGGATTCCCGCTGGAGCACACCCTCTCATGCGGCAATTCCGACTGTCCGGAAGCCGCAGCCACAACTCTCACAAAGCAAATCCTTAACTTCCTGTTCAAAAAATGAATACCATACAGAACCGTCAGGGATGCATCGACTGCTTCCTGCCTTATTCCGACCCCGCCCAGATGCAAGCCACTGTCAATGCTCTCAAGCAGGAACCTTCAGTGGCCAACATATACCTACTCAGCACCGACCCCGAAGCTCCTGCAATCGAGGGATGCAGCCGAATCAATATCGACTCCATAAACTCTTCCGCTACCATGCGCGCCATTGCCGGAGCCACAACCGCCGGATACGCACTGCTTTACAACAAAACAAACCGGCTCGACATGGGCTATCTGGCTCTTGAACGAATGCTGCGCATCGCAGCCGACACCGGAGCCGGTATGCTATACTCCGACTATGTGACCGAAGTCGATGGCAAACGCACCAACGCTCCTGTAATCGACTATCAGGAAGGCGCTCTGCGCGATGACTTCAACTTCGGCTCGGTGGTATTGTTCGACTCTTCGGTACTCCGCTTCGCCGCACGCGAACTCAAAGCCGACTATAAATCCGCCGGATTCTACGACCTCCGTCTGCACATCAGCCGCATGGCGCCCATCGTCCATATCAACGAATACCTATACAGCGATGTAACCGTCGACAACCGCCGTTCCGGTGAAAAAATATTCGACTATGTCGATCCCAAAAACCGCGCGGTACAGATCGAGATGGAACAGGCCTGCACCGAACATCTCAAAGCCGTCGGCGCTTATCTTGAACCCGAATTCAAGCTTGTCGACTTCAGCCGGGGCGATTTCCCCCGCGAAGCCTCTGTTGTGATTCCTGTACGCAACCGTGTGCGTACTATCCGCGATGCCATCGACAGCGCGCTCTCCCAGCAGACCGACTTCGATTTCAACGTAATAGTGGTCGACAACCATTCCACCGACGGCACCACCGAAGCTATCCGCGAATATGCCGGCAACCCGCGCGTACTGCACATCATACCCGAACGTGTCGACCTGGGCATAGGCGGCTGCTGGAACATGGCCGCAAACCATCCCGAAGCCGGTCGCTTTGCAGTTCAGCTCGACAGCGACGACGTCTACTCTTCTCCCAACACCCTTGCAACCATTGTCAACGCCTTCCACCTGCAGAACTGCGGTATGGTCGTGGGCACATACATGCTTACCGACATCGACTGCAACCCGATACCTCCGGGCGTAATAGACCACAAGGAGTGGACTCCGGACAATGGCCGGAACAATGCCCTGCGTATCAACGGACTCGGCGCGCCGAGAGCATTCTTCACTCCCCTGCTGCGCGAAATCACCGTACCCAACACCAGCTACGGCGAAGACTATGCCCTCGGCCTGGCCTTCTCACGCAACCATCAGATCGGACGCATCTACGATGTGCTCTACTTCTGCCGCCGCTGGGAAGACAACTCCGACGCGAATCTCAGCATAGAGAAAACCAACGCCAACAATCTCTACAAGGACCGCATCCGCACTTGGGAACTTCAGGCCCGCAAAGCCATGAATCTCAAAAACGCATAATTATCCCGATTTCCGGCAATGAAAACATATATGAATCCTGCAACCGTCGAACGTTTCATAAACCGCGAGCTGGCCGAATGGCCGCTCGCGGCCACAAACTATGAAGCATTGAAACAGGTGCAGACCCGCTTTATCGATGTCGACGGCTTTCAGGTGAAAATCCAATACAATCCTGCCCGACGTGTCAGCACCGGCGCCCGAATCGACCGCAAAAGCATCGAAGCCCGCCCCTGTTTCCTCTGCCGCGCCAACCGTCCGCCCGAACAAGGTGCGCTGCGCTGGGGGCCAAGCTACGAGTTTCTGGTCAACCCCTTCCCGATATTTCCCCGCCACCTCACCATTCCGGAGATGACCCACACCCCGCAGACATCAAAAGGCCGCGGCCCACACATGATGGAAATGGCTCGCGACCTCGAAGGATACGCCATTTTCTACAACGGCCCGCTCTGCGGAGCCTCGGCACCCGACCACATGCACTTCCAGGCCTGCCCCAAGGCCGAACTGCCCCTGATCGAGGCCGTCGACCGCAAAATGCCGCCGTCGACCGGCAACGTCGAGCTTCAGGCTTCTCTGGGATTCCCCTTCGGCTTCTATATAGTCGACACCCATAAACGGGTTGAGCCGAAAATGGCCACCGAAACTGTAAGGACCCTGTATGCGGTAATCGACCCGTCGGCGGATGAAGATGACTACATGACCCATGAGCCGATGATCAACATAATCTGCTACGATACCGCCGATGTGACCCGCTTTCTGATAATACCCCGCAAAAAGCACCGCCCCTCGAACTACGGCGAAGGCCCCGGACAGATTCTCATATCGCCGGCAAGCGTCGACCTCGGCGGAGTCTTCATCACTCCGCGGAAAGAAGACTTCGATGCCGTCACCGCCGACGACATCCGCCGCATTTACCGCGAATGCTGCTATACCGAATCTGAAATCATTGATGTAATTGACCGAATATGAGCACAGTTAATGTTGGCATTCTGTCAGCGCCGGAAATCGAAGTCGATTTCTCCGAAGGCTACGGTGTATCCCATGTCCGTGTGAGCCTCGACAAATCGGGAGCAATGCTGGTCAACGGCGCAGCGGCTGACAGCGTCCGCTTCCACAGCGACAGTCCGGACTCTTTCTTCACCGTACGCGATGTCACCATCGGTGTCGACTTCCACTGGCAGCGCCGCGAAAACCAGAGTTTCCGGGGCAACTGCCGCATCATCCTTGATGAGAAAGGCATGCCGCTGCTCATCAATGAAGTAGACATCGAAGACTATCTTCGTAGTGTCATTTCATCAGAAATGAGCGCAACCGCATCCTTGCCGCTCCTCAAAGCCCACGCGGTAATATCACGCAGCTGGCTCCTGGCCCAGATTCGCGACAAATCAGCAGCACCCGCTCCTACCGTTCAGACCGACACTCCTGACGAACTCGTCCGCTGGTACGACCACAGCGCACACAGTCTGTTCGATGTCTGCGCCGATGACCACTGCCAGCGTTATCAGGGCATTACCCGGCAGACTACTCCTACCGTGGCCACTGCCGTCGAAGAGACTGCCGGTGAAGTGCTTATGTTCGGCGACCAACTCTGCGACGCTCGTTTTTCGAAATGCTGCGGCGGAGTTTTCGAAGAGTTTGAAAACTGCTGGCAACCTGTACACCACCATTATCTTGTAGCACGCAGAGACAGCGCCAACCCGCTCGACTTTCCTGACCTCCGCCGCCATGACCAGGCTACACGCTGGATTGAATCCGCGCCTGACGCCTTCTGCAACACCCGCGACCCGCAGATTCTCTCCCAGGTGCTCAACGGCTACGACCAGGAAACCGCCGACTTCTACCGCTGGAAAGTATCCTACACTCAGGACGAACTGTCTGAACTCATACGCCGGCGCAGCGGCATCGACTTCGGTAAAATCATCGCTCTGGAGCCCCTTGAACGCGGAACCTCCGGACGCATAGTCCGGCTGAAAATCACCGGCACCCGCCGCAGCCGCATCATAGGCAAAGAGCTGGAAATACGTCGTACGCTCTCCGCCAGCCATCTCTACAGCAGCGCTTTTACCGTACATCCGATGCCGGACGATGCCGACGGCATTCCCACCGGATTCGAACTCCACGGCGCCGGCTGGGGACATGGCGCCGGACTCTGCCAGATCGGAGCCGCCGTAATGGGCGCCCTCGGATACAACTACCGCGATATTCTTTCCCATTATTTCCCGGGAGCTGAAATCAGACGCATCTGATGCTGCCTGGCCTCAGCCTCCACAACACACCAACCAATGTCCAAAACCGACAGAAACCCCTGGCTCTGGGTTCCGACACTCTATTTCGCCGAGGGTATTCCTTACTTCATAGTCAACAACATATCGGTGCTCATGCTCGCCAAGATGGGTGTGCCCAACGGCCAGATGGCGCTGTTCACAAGCCTCCTCTATCTGCCATGGATGATCAAACCGTTCTGGAGTCCCTTCGTCGATATCATCCGCACCAAGCGCTGGTGGATTGTTACGATGCAGGCTCTAATGTCGGTAGCCTTCATTCTGCTGACTCTCTGCATGCCCCACCCTTCCGCAGCTGAAATCGCCGCCGGAAGCACCCCCGTGTCGCTTTTCACGCTGACTTTGATCCTATTCTCAGTCACGGCCTTCGCCTCAGCCACACACGACATCGCCGCCGACGGCTTCTATATGCTGGCTCTGTCCACCAAAAACCAGGCTGCATTCGTAGGCATACGCTCCACATTCTACCGTCTTTCATCTATCTTCGGCCAGGGTGTGCTCGTTTATATCGCCGGCTACACCGAGACCCACGGACTTCCGTTCTTTGGCATAGAGGCCGGAAACATACCCGCCTCATGGCAGCTGACTCTGGGTGTAACCGCCGTGATTTTCTGCTGGGTGACATTCTACCATACTTTCATGCTTCCTCGTCCGGCTTCCGACCATTCACGTCTTGAAAGCGGTTCCGATGCCGGTCAGAAAGGCGGCTCTGCGGCGATATTCCGCGAGTTCGCAAACTCTTTCGCCACCTTCTTCACCAAGAAAGGCATAGTGCTGGCTATCGCCTTCATGCTGCTCTACCGCCTCCCGGAAGCCTTTCTGATTAAAATGTGCACGCCCTTCCTCGTGGCATCGAAAGAACTCGGCGGTCTGGGGCTGTCGACTGAAAACGTCGGCATCGTATACGGTACCATCGGCGTCTTCTTCCTCACCATAGGCGGAATACTCGGAGGCATCTATGCCTCCAGAGTAGGCCTGCGCAAATCGCTGTGGGTAATGGCCGCGTGCATGACCCTTCCCTGCCTCACCTTCTGCTACCTGGCTGAAGTACAGCCCGACAACCTCTGGTATATCGGCTCTGCTGTCGCGGTCGAACAGTTCGGCTACGGATTCGGCTTCACCGCATACATGCTCTATATGATGTACTTCTCCGAAGGCGAATTCACCACATCGCACTATGCCATCTGCACTGCCTTCATGGCCATGAGCATGATGCTGCCGGGAATGGTCGCCGGCTTCCTGCAGGAACAGCTCGGCTACGCCATGTTCTTCTGGATGGTCATCGCCTGCTGCGCGGCCACTCTGGCTGTAACCTTCTTTGTCGACCGTAAAGTCGACCCGTCTTACGGACTTAAATAAGCATTCTCTGAAATCATGAATATCATCCGCAACATTCTCCTTCTTCTCCTGACAGCGCTTGTGCCGGCCGCCGTGTCGGCACAAGCCGCCGTCAAACCGGGCATCGAAGTGCTGCGCGACAGCGGCTTTGAGGCTCTTCAAGGCAAGCGAGTAGGCCTTATCACAAACCCTACAGGCATCGACAACAGTCTGCGAAGCACCATCGACATTCTCCATCAGGCGCCGGGCGTGACTCTGGCCGCCCTGTTCTCGCCCGAACACGGTGTCCGGGGCGATGTGCATGCCGGCGACAATGTCGACACATCGGTCGATGCCGCAACCGGCGTCCCCGTATACTCCATCTACGGCAAGACTCTGCGTCCGACACCCGAGATGCTCAAGGACATTGACGTCCTCGTATACGACATCCAGGACATCGGTTGCCGCTCGTACACTTTCATCTCCACTATGGGCAACGCCATGCAGGCATGCGCCGAACTCGGCAAGGAGTTCATGGTGCTTGACCGCCCCAATCCGGTCAGCGGCAACAAGGTGGAAGGAAACCTCGTGGAAGACGACTGCGTGTCGTTCGTCAGCCGCTTCCCCATACCCTACCTCTACGGACTCACACCCGGCGAACTCGCCATGTATCTCAACGAAGAAGGCATCCTCGGCGACAAGGTCAGCCTGACAGTTGTGCCGATGCAAGGCTGGAAACGCGACATGACTTTCGCCGAAACCGGCATGCCATGGGTGCTTCCGTCGCCGCATATCCCCACTCCGGAAACTGCCGTCTACTACCCGATGTCCGGCATTCTCGGCGAACTCGGTTATATGTCGATCGGTGTCGGATACACCGAACCGTTCAAGCTCTTCTGCGCCGAATGGATCGACGCTCCCGCACTGGCCGAACGGTTGAACTCCCTCGCACTCCCCGGACTCAGATTCCGCCCCATATACATAAAACCGTTCTACTCCACCGGCCAGGGACAGAACCTCCAGGGCGTCGAACTGTATGTGACCGACGTGGAAGCCGCTCCGCTTTCCCTCACCCAGTTCTATGTCATGCAGGAACTCGCCGACATGTACCCAGACCGGAAAGCCATGGAAAAAGCCGATCCCAAACGCTTCGGAATGTTCGACAAAGTATGCGGCTCCAAAGAAATCCGCAGACGTTTTGCCAAGAACCATAAGGTCTCCGATATTGTTGATTATTGGTACAAGGACAACGAAACGTTCCGCAAGACTTCGTCGAAATACCATCTCTATTGAATCTGTATTGAATCATGGACTCAACCTACGCCTCATTTCTCTCCGAAATAGATTTCATACCCCGCGAACGCGTCTACACCGACGAACTGCGCCGCATCACCTGGGGAACCGACGCCGGCTTCTACCGCCTTGTGCCCCGGATTGTGGTGCGTTCCGACGGCGAGAATGAAATCGCCGGATTGCTGCGCGCGGCTTCAAAACACAAGGTGCCGGTAACCTTCCGCGCGGCCGGAACCAGCCTGTCAGGCCAGGCCATCAGCGACTCGGTGCTGGTGGTCGCCGGCAAAAACTGGGAAAACTACCGTATCGGAGAAGGAGCGGAGACCATCACCATGCAGCCCGGTCTCATCGGCTCGCGTGTTGATGACATCCTCAGACCGTTCGGACGCACTTTCACGCCCGACCCCGCATCGAAAAAGGCCGCCATGGTAGGCGGTATCGTGGCCAACAACGCATCCGGCATGAATTGCGGCATACACGCCAACTCCGACCGCATGCTTCTGTCGGCGCGTATTGTCCTCGCCGACGGCACCGTGCTCGACACCGGCGACAAGGCTTCCTGCGAGGCGTTCCGGGCAAGCCACCCCGATTTCATCAAGCGTATCTGCGCCCTGCGCGATGAAATCAGAGCTGACTCAAAACTGGTAGAGCGCATACGATACAAATATTCAATCAAGAACGTCACCGGACTCAACATCTTGCCGTTTGTCGTATTCGACGACCCGTTTCAGATCATCACCCATCTGATGGTCGGCAGCGAAGGCACTCTGGCCTTCATCAGCGAGGTGACCATGAAAACCGGGCATCTATACCCTCTCTCCGCATCGGCGATGCTATATTTCAGCGACATTGCCGAGGCATGCCGCGCCGTTGTGGCCATGCGGCGCGATGCCCCCGTAGTAAGTTGCGAACTCCTCGACAGCCACTCACTCGACGCCGTGGGCGACACTACCGGCAGCGGACTCACCGCATTGCTCGTCGAAGTCAAAGCCGACGACGACGCCTCACTCCACAGCCATATCGACACCACCATGCAGGTGCTGAGCGGATTCAACATGTTCTGTCCGGCGAAATTCTCCACCGACCCGCAACAGTGCGACGCCTGGTGGAACATGCGTTCGGGCATATTCCCCGCTGTCGGAGGCACCAGACCATTAGGCACAACCGTACTAATCGAGGATATCGCCTTCCACATCGAAGACCTCCCCGAAGCCACCGCCTCGCTTCTGAACATACTCGACAGCAGCGGTTACGAAAACGCCTGCATATACGGGCACGCCCTTGAAGGCAACTACCACTTCATCATATCGCAGAAATTCGAAACCAAAGCCGACTACGAACGCTACACCCATCTGATGCTTGACATCAAGCATCTGGTAGTGGACCGCTTCGGAGGCTCGCTGAAAGCCGAACACGGTACCGGTCGAAACATGGCGCCCTTCGTGGAAATGGAATGGGGAAGCCACGCTTCCAGACTCATGCGCGAAGTAAAACAGCTCTTCGACCCCGACTGCCTGCTCAATCCGGGCGTGATTTTCAACAACGACCCGAACTGCTATATCGAGAACACCAAGGTTCTGACTCCGGTCGACCCCGCTGTCGACCGCTGCATCGAATGCGGTTTCTGCGAACCCGCCTGCGTAAGCTGCGGCTTCACTCTCTCCGCCCGCCAGCGCATCGTGGCCGCCCGCGAGATTCAGCGGCGTCGCAACGCCGACCCCTCCGACCCCATGATCGCCCTGCTCGAAAAGCAGTTCCGCTACCCGGGCATTGAAACCTGCGCCGGCGACGGCCTGTGCAGTCTTCCTTGCCCCATGAGCATTCGCACCGGCGAACTCGTGCACCACCTGCGTCAGAAAATGTCGCCTCAGGGATCTGCCGCATGGAAGGCAGGCAAATTCGCAGCCGACCACCTGGCAGGAATAAGCTCGGCTCTGAGAGTCACGCTCTCCTGCGCCCTGGCTGCAAGAACCGTAATCGGGCCGAAAGGTGTGAACATCGTCGGACGCATGCTCCACAAGGCGGGCATGCCGCTCTGGACCTCCGACCTGCCACGGCCAAACCGATTCAAAGAGCAGCCCCAGACTCCGCAGCAGCGCAAAGTGGTATATTTCCCCTCATGTATCAACCGAACTATGGGGGCGGCTCCCGGCAAACCGGACGACGACCCGCTCACAGATGTCATGCTCCGGCTGCTCAACAAAGCCGGATTTGAAGTCATATACCCGGAGAACCTGAAAAAACTCTGCTGCGGCATGATCTGGGCAAGCAAAGGAATGCCCGACATAGCCGAACAGAAAACACGCGAACTTGAAGACGCACTCTGGAAAGCCTCAGACTCCGGTCGATGGCCTGTGCTCTGCGACCAGAGCCCCTGTCTGCACCGCATGCGCAAGACCATATCGAAAATGCACCTTTTCGAACCAGCCGAGTTCATCATGACACACCTCGCCGACAGGCTTAAGTTCACGCCCGTCGATACTCCGGTCGCTGTCCACGTCACATGCTCGACACGGATGATGGGACTCGCCGACACCATCATCGACCTCGCCCGGAAATGCAGCACCGATGTCACTGTCCCCGAAGGTGTAGGCTGCTGCGGATTCGCCGGCGACAAAGGCTTCACCCACCCCGAACTGAACCGCTGGGGCCTGCGCAAACTGCGGAAGGCTCTGCTGTCGGCGAAAGTCGTGGAAGGCTACAGCAACTCACGAACCTGCGAAATCGGGCTCACCACAAACGGCGGTGTGCCTTACCGCTCGATTGTATACCTCGTCGACAAGGTCACCTCTCCTGTCGAATAAGAGCCGTCCGGGCATTCCTTCCCTTACGGCAAGGAATGCCCAACCGCGCCCTTACGCCAATCTGTCACCAATCCTGTCACACTCCGATGGAAAACAAAATAAAACCTCAGCGGCTGCTCGCGCTCGACATTATGCGTGGCATCACCATCGCCGGCATGCTGCTTGTAAACAACCCCGGTTCCTGGGGCGAGATATATGCTCCGCTCAGGCACGCCGAATGGCACGGACTCACCCCTACCGCCCGGGTGTTTCCGGTCTTCATGTTCATCATGGGCATGAGCACCTGCTTCTCGCTGCGCAAATACGATTTCAGACTGTCGGCCGCATCGCTGTTCAAAGTGATACGCCGCACTGTGGTAATATTCGCAATCGGACTCGGCATAGCCTGGCTGGCCAAAGTTCTCTACGGCATATACAGCGACCGGCAGATCTGGGACATCATGACCGACTTCTCGCATATCCGCGTGCTCGGGGTCATGCCCCGTCTGGCCATATGCTATTGCGCCGCATCGGTCCTGGCCATGCTTCTGAGCCGGAAAGCCCTGGCCTGGACTGTCGGACTGCTGCTGGCTCTCTACAGCATACTCCTGCTCGCAGGCAACGGTCTCGAATTCTCCGCCGACAACATAATCTGCCGGATTGACCACGCCATACTCGGCGAAAACCACATGTACGGCGATACCGTTGGCGGACAATACCTGAAATTCGACCCGGAAGGTCTCCTGAGCACTCTCCCCTCAATCGCCCATGTCCTCATCGGATTCCTCTGCGCCGGATTCATCACAGGCACTCGCGACAACCTGCAGCGCACCAACTCCCTCTTCATCGTCGGGGCTTGCCTCACTTTCTCCGGTCTCCTGCTGGCCTACGGCATTCCGGTGAACAAAAAAATCTGGTCGCCTACATTCGTACTGACCACTTGCGGAATGGCTGCCACCCTGCTGGCTCTGCTCATCACCGTCATCGACATCAAAGGCTACCGCCGCTGGACTCCCTTCTTTGAGGCGTTCGGCATCAACCCGCTGTTCATGTACGTCTACGGCACTGTCTTCGCCGTACTCCTCGGCGCCATCCGCATCGGCGGAAAATCAATCCACAACATAATCTACTCCGACTTCCTCACACCTTTCGCCGGCGGCAACGCCACTCTGGCATCGCTGCTTTACGCCCTGTTCGTGGTCGTGGCAGTATGGCTCGTCGGACTTATACTGTATAAAAAGAAAATCTATATCAAGATATGATCCTTATTGTCGACTGCGGAAGCACCAAGACACACTGGTGCCTTCTGAACAACAACACTGTGCAAAACGAGTATTTCACCTTAGGCATGAACGCGGTGCTCCTCACCGCGCCCGAAATGGAAGAAATCGTCCGCCGGGAACTGCTGCCTCAGATGGATACTCTCGCCGAGGCCGTGGAGGAAGTCTACTTCTACGGCGCCGGATGTCTCGGCGATGAAATCTGCGGCAATGTGGCCGCGGCCCTTGGGGCTGTGTTCACAAAGGCTCGCGGAATCGAAGCCGATACCGACCTCCTCGGAGCGGCCCGCGCACTCTGTGGCCGTGAACCCGGCATAGCTTGCATTCTCGGCACCGGCTCGAACTCCTGCTACTACGACGGCGAAAAAATCGCCGACAATGTATCGCCTCTTGGCTATATACTCGGCGACGAAGGCTCGGGTGCCGTACTCGGCAAGATTCTTGTCGGCGACGTGCTCAAACGCCAGCTCCCCGACGACCTTTGCGAAAAATTCCTGTCTCAGTTCGGTCTTGACCGCCTCGGAATTATTCGCCGCGTCTACAAGGAGCCCGCGGCCAACCGCTTCCTTGCCTCCACAAGCCCCTTCCTGCTGGCGAACATCGACCGCCCGGAAATTCACGACCTCGTCGTCAACGCTTTCAAAGCCTTCTTCCGCCGCAACATCGCCAACTATGCCTGCGCCGGCAAATACCCGGTCAGCTTCATCGGCTCGATTGCATGCTATTATGAGCCTCAGCTGCGCGAGGCTGCCGCTCCGTTCGGCTACACCATTGGCAACATCGTCAAAAGTCCGATGCCCGGACTCATTGCATTCCATACCCGCTGACCTCATTCGTAATCCAGAAATCTATCATATATGGCTTTCGTAAAAATATCAGAGCAGCCTTCGCTCTACAATGATCTTGAGAAAAAATCCACCGGCGAAATCCTCCATTATATCAACGAGGAGGACAAAAAGGTGGCGCTTGCAGTTGAAAAAGCTCTGCCTCAGATTGAAAAACTCGTCGATGAAATTGTGCCGCGCATGAAGCGAGGCGGTCGTATATTCTACATCGGCGCCGGTACATCCGGACGCCTCGGTGTGCTCGATGCATCGGAAATCCCGCCCACATTCGGCATGGATCCTTCATGGGTGATAGGCATAATCGCTGGCGGTGAGCGTGCTCTGAGAAATCCCGTTGAAAATGCCGAGGACGACACTCTCCAGGGATGGCACGACCTTGAAAAATTCGGCATCAACGATAAAGACACTGTCATCGGTATCGCTGCATCCGGTACCACTCCCTATGTCATCGGTGCCCTTGAGGAATGCCGCCGACACGGCATTCTCACCGCATCGATAACCTCCAATCCGGATGCTCCGGTATCTGAAGCCGCCGACATACCCATCGAGATGATTGTCGGTCCGGAAGTTGTCACCGGCAGCTCCCGCATGAAGTCCGGCACCGGACAGAAAATGATCTGCAACATGATCACCACAGCCACCATGATACGCATGGGACGCGTCAAAGGCAACCGCATGGTCAACATGCAGCTCTCCAACGCCAAGCTCGTCGACCGCGGCACTCGCATGGTAGTCGAAGAACTCGGTCTGCCCTACGATGAGGCTAAACGCCTGCTGCTCTTCCACGGATCGGTAAAGAACGCTGTCGACGCCTACCGCAATGAAGAGGTTTAAGCTCCTGCTCGCCGCAGCCTTGCTCGGCTCCTGCTCGCTGACGGCCCAGAATCTTTCCGACACAAGCCAGAGTGCCGACAGCAGCTATAGCCGCTTCGGCCTGTTCTACCAGCAGCGGGCCACTCTGTTCGACTGCCTTC
>CAMWUD010000018.1 GCA_947177365.1 uncultured Porphyromonadaceae bacterium
CTTCTGGAAAGCCTGACGGCTGCGGAGTTCTTTTACAATACCTGTTTTTTCAAATTTTCTTTTGAACTTTTTAAGTGCGCGTTCGATGTTTTCGCCTTCTTTTACTTGTACGATGATCATATTTTTTGTTTAGTTTTGATTGATTTCTTGTTTGGATAAAACGTCAATACGTTTTGCGGGGCAAAATTACGCATTGTTTTTCAGATAGCCAAACTTTTAGCCGTTTTTTTTATTGAAACCACACAATTATTCGGGGTCAACGGCGTTTTCGGGGTCGGTATACCAGCGGGAGTATGCCAGATAGTTGCGGGCGATTTTCTGATTCATCTCCTTGGCCTGCTCCGGGTCGACTTTCTTGATGAATTTGGCCGGTGCGCCGCCCCATAGTTCATGGGGAGGTATCTGTGTGCGGCTCAGCACCACAGAGCCGGCGGCTACTATGGCGCCTTCGCCCACCACTGCATCGTCCATCACTACGGCGCCCATGCCGATAAGGGCATGAGAGCGTATGTGTGCGCCGTGGATTGTGACGTTGTGTCCTATCGACACATCGTCTCCGATTTCAATGGTGGATTTCTTATATAGTGTATGGAGTACAGAGCCGTCCTGGATGTTCACGCGGTTGCCGATGCGGATGGAGTTGACATCGCCGCGCAGTACGGTGCTGAACCATACGGAGCATTCATCGCCCATCACCACGTCGCCCACTATTGTTGCGTTGTCGGCGATGAAGCAGTCTTTGCCTATCTGCGGAGTGAATCCTCTCAGGGGTATTATCATGTTGCTTGGGGTTTTAGTGTAATTTCTGTAGGTGGTGTAAGTCTAATTGGTCTAATTAGTCTAATTGGTCTAATTAGTCTAATTGGTCTAATTGGTCTAATTAGTCTAATTGGTCTAATTAGTCCTATAAGTCTTATGGGTCTTTAAATCAGTATATTGTGCCTCGGGTTAGAGGTGCTGTCTTCGCTTCCAGCCAGAGACGTTCGGCCTCGTTGAGCAGAGGTGTCAGGCGGCTGCGTACCTCGCTGTGGTAATTGTTGATCCATTCGATTTCGGCGTCTGTCATGATGGTGGTGTCGAACAGGCGCAGGTCGAAGGGGAAGAGGGTGAGGGTCTCGAAGCGGTAGAAGTTGCCGAACTCGGTGGTCATGGCCTTGACCGTGAGTATGAGGTTCTCGCAGCGTATGCCGTGGATGCCTTCACGGTAGAGGCCGGGCTCGTTGCTGGTGATCATTCCGGGGGTCAGAGGGGCGGGCATATAGTTGAGGCGTATGCTCTGCGGACCTTCATGGACGTTCAGGAAGTGGCCTACACCATGACCTGTGCCGTGCAGGTAGCTCAGACCTTCTTTCCACAGATACTGGCGGGCGAGAGCATCGAGCTGCATGCCGCATGTGCCTTCGGGAAATACTGCGGTGCCGAGGGCTATGTGACCCTTCATCACCAGTGTGAAGTCGCGGCGTTCCTGTTCGGTGGGCTGTCCGAGAGCTATGGTTCGCGTGATGTCGGTGGTGCCGTCGAAATACTGTGCTCCGGAGTCAACCAGCAGCAGTGAGCTTTTCTGCAAGATGGAGTTAGAGTACTCATCGGCTGAATAGTGTACGATGGCTCCGTGGGAGCCGTAGCCGACAATCGAACCGAAGCTGGTGTCGAAGAACATGTCGGATTGGCTGCGGTACTTCAGCAGCAGGGCGTCCACATCGAGTTCGGTTACGATAGCACCGGAATCCATGATTTTTTCCAGTTCTATGAAGGCGCGTACAAGTGCGGCGCCATCGCGCTCCATGGCTTTGCGTATGCCGGCCACTTGGGTGGAGTTCTTGCAGGCCTTGAGCATGGCCACAGCCGACTGGCCGCAGAAGGCGCGCTGGCCGAGGATGTTGTAGATTTCGATTGCAGTCCGTCCGGCCTCAATAAGCACCTTGGCGTCGGCGGGAAGCGACGACAGGAAAGCTTTCACATCGGAGTAGGGCAGGAGCTTTATGCCGTTCTGGCGGAAGTAGGCTTCTGTCTCGGGACTTATTTTGGCAGGGTCGATCAGCAGGCGTGCGCCCATGTCGTCGATATACAGGAATCCGGTGGCGACAGGGTTGTGGCAGACGTCGGAGCAGCGTATGTTGAGTGTCCACGCTATTTCATCAAGAGCCGAAATGAATGTGGCGTCGGCGGTCGAGGCGTGAACCTGGTCCATTATGCGTGCGAGTTTCGACGAAGTGTCTTCTCCGGCGTATTCAAGAGCGTGTACGAACACCTTGTCCTCGGGCAGGGCGGGGCGGTCGGTCCATACGGCATCGGCTGCATCGAAGAAAGTGTCAAGTTCTATGCCGTGGAGCTGCAGCTGGTCGCGCAGGGCGTTTGCTTCGGTCACGCTGAAGAGCATGCCGTCGATGCCGGTGCGGGAGCCTGCTGTCAGGTTGTCGCAGAGCCATGCGGCTATTGAAGGTGTGCCGGGCAGGCCGTCCTTCATCAGTTCCACTCCGGTGCCGTCGAGTTCCTGCGCGGCCTGAAGGAAATATCTGGAGTCGGTCCAGAGCAATGCCCTGTCGGAGGTCACTACCAGACTGCCGGCCGAACCGCTGAAGCCGCTCAGCCAGCGGCGCAGCTGCCAGTGCTCGGCGAGATATTCGCTCATGTGGGGGTCGGCCTGCGGAATGATGGAGGCCTGTATGCCTGCATCGGCCATCTGGCGGCGCAGGGCGCTGATGCGGTCGCGGTGTAATGTCTTGTTTTCCATTTTATGTTATAGAGTTATGTATAGTCGTATGCTGATAAGTTATATAACAAGATTGTCGGCTAATGTTCAATAGCATTTGAGCGGAGGCTCGAATGCGTCGGGCAGGTGTTCGAGTTTATATCTGTCTGGCGAGCCGCAGACGGTGATGACATCAAACTGGATTTCATGCGGTAGGTCGTACATCTGCACGTAGGCGTTCGCACTTCTGACAAGATTGAGAATCTTCTTTCGCCCGATTGCGTCCAGCGGGTCGCCGGTCAGGTCGGCGCGGGTCTTGACCTCCACGAAGACGATGCGGCCGTCCTTCATGGCCACTATGTCGGTCTCATAGTGGTCGACGCGCCAGTTGCGCTGCACAATGGCATAGCCTTGTGCCGTCAGATGCTCTGTGGCGAGGTCTTCGCCCCATTTTCCGAGTTCGGATGTTTTCATATTCGCAAAGTTAATGAAAAAACAGATAGGAAGGTACAATAATTTGCGGAAAAGATTTTTCAGAAGCCGAATTTGCCATAATTTCGGCGGGTATACATGAGGTGCGAAGACGATTTTTGTGGCATAATGTCATTTGAATATGTAGGGGAAAATATGTTAAATTCCGCCTTCGCTGTAGCAAAACGAAAAAAAAGGCTGTTTCGGCTTGTGAAAAATCCATAAAAATTTATTACCTTTGCAAGCAGATACGCGAACACCTTGTCGCTTAACATATGAAAAACCACGTATTTGCGTAACTATCAGAAGAATAGTCGCGCCACTACGTGTTTTTTATCCGCTGTGACCCGGTATCGCCGACCTTGGACATTAGAAACCATACGATAAACAACGATATGATATCAACAGCAATTTTCGGAATCGAAAACAATGCATTGCTCGCGCTGACCGCCTTGCTTACAGGTGCCGGTCTGGTGGCGCTGGCGCTATGGCTTGCAGGCCTGATTTCGCCTCGGTCGTTCAACCCTCAGAAGGGTGAGGCTTATGAATGTGGTATACCGACGCGCGGCGAGTCGATGTCGCAGTTTAAGGTAGGCTATTATCTATTTGCCATCCTTTTTCTGATGTTCGACGTTGAAACTGTATTTCTTTTCCCTTGGGCGGTGACTATGAAGAGTCTGGGTGCAGACGGACTCCTTAGCATCGCCGTATTTTTTGGTGTCTTGGTGCTGGGCCTCGTTTATGCCTGGCGGAAAGGAGCGCTCGAATGGAAGTAACTACAAAAAGCATGCCGTATGAGGCATGGAAAGACAATGAATATATCGAAAAGCTCGTCAACGAGCTTAAGGAGAGCGGTACGAATGTAATCGTCGGACAGCTCGACAAACTTATCAACTGGGGGCGGTCGAACTCACTCTGGCCACTTACTTTCGCCACCAGTTGCTGCGGTATCGAATTCGTGAGCCTTGGCGCCGCGCGTTTCGATATGGCGCGTTTTGGCTGGGAAGTAGCGCGCGCCTCGCCCCGTCAGGCCGACTTTATGATGGTGGCCGGTACAATCGTGAACCGCATGGTGCCCGTGTTCCGCCGCCTCTACGACCAGCTCGCCGAACCTAAATATGTGATTGCCTGCGGCAGCTGCGCTATCTCGGGCGGTCCGTTCCGCAAGAGCTACCACGTAGCCAAAGGCATTGAAGATATTGTGCCTGTCGATGTATTCGTGCCCGGCTGTCCTCCCCGTCCCGAGGCTATGATTTACGGCATCATGCAGCTTTCGCGCAAAGTGAAGGTCGAAAAATTCTTCGGTGGCGTGAACCGTCAGGAAAAACAGCAGGAATTCCTTGAATCCCACCCGGTCAGCGGCGTCAACGACTAAGCGCCTGGCCCTATTACCATATATAATAACAAACAGCAGCAAATAATATGGCAAATATACAGGAAAAGATCGCAAAGCTCTACCCTGAAGCTGTGGTGGAGCAGGCCGACACCCTGACCATTACCATCGATGATGCCCGATGGCATAATCTCGCACAGACCCTGCGCGACGACTTCTCCATGGACTACCTTGTCACAATCGTGGGCATGGACTGGAAAGAGTCTCTGGGTTGTATCTACTATCTGATGTCGTCGAAGACCAACGAAATCATCGCCGTCAAAGTGTCGACAACCGACCGCGAGCGTCCTATGCTTCATTCGGTGGCCGACCTCTGGCGTGTGGCTTGCCTCTACGAACGCGAGGTATACGACTTCTTCGGAATCATCTTTATCGGCAACCCCGACATGCGTCGCCTCTTCCTGAACATCGACTGGAAAGGCTATCCTTTGCGCAAGGACTACGACGAGGATCCGGCTCTGAACCCTGTCTCTATCGAAAACGAACGTCAGTCCGACCTCACCGACACCTGGGTTGAGGAAAACGGCAAGGTAGTGAAGAAGGAAGTGCAGGTATTCGCACCCGAAGACTTCGTGGTGAATATTGGCCCCCAGCACCCTGCCACCCACGGCGTGCTCCGTTTCCGCACAGCAGTCGACGGCGAGGAAATCAAGAAAATCGATGTCTATATGGGATATATCCACCGTGGCGTGGAAAAACTTTGTGAATCGCTCACATATCCCCAGACACTCCACTATATGGACCGTCTCGACTATTTCTCGGCCCATAACTACCACCATGGCTTGTGCCTGCTTTTCGAGCGTGCCGCAGGAATCGAGATTTCACGTCGCGCACAGGTAATCCGCGTGATGATGGACGAACTCTCGCGTATCGCCTCGCACTGCCTCTTCATCGGCACATACTGCATGGACCTCGGTGCTACCACCATGCTGTTCTATACGCTGCGTGTGCGTGAGCAGATTCTCGACATCATGGAGAAGACCTGCGGTGCCCGCATGACATTCAACTACGACTGTATCGGCGGTGTGATGCAGGATCTCGCACCCGACTTCGTGCAGGATGTAAAGGCTTTGCTCGCCGTACTGCCCGAAAACATAAAGGAATACAACAAGATATTCACAGGCAACGTGATTGCCCGCAAGCGTATGGAAGGTGTAGGCGTGCTGACCCGCGAAGACGCCATATCCTATGCTGTGACAGGCCCGAGCGGACGTGCCAGCGGATGGGCTTGCGACATGCGCAAACTCAAACCCTACAGCATCTATTCCGAACTCGACTTCAATGAAGTCACCGCAACCGAAGGCGATTCGATGGCACGCTTCAAGGTGCGTCTGCTCGAAATCGAGGAATCGGCGAAAATTCTTGCCCAGCTCGTCGACAATATTCCCGAAGGCGAATACTGCGTGAAAGTACCCAAGGTACTCAAGATACCCGCAGGACAGTATTTCGAGATCGTTGAAGGCTGCCGCGGCGCATTCGCGCTCTATCTTGAGAGCGACGGCACCACCAAGCCCTATCGTTTGAAAATAGCCCCGCCCTGTCTGACACTGGCAGGCGTGGTCGACCATATCACCCGTGGCACCAAAATCGCCGACCTTATCACAATCGGAGGCTCGCTCGACTACATCGTGCCCGACATGGACCGATAATCCCACGACAGATCAAACAAACAACGTAATAATATTTCAAAAGCCATATAAAACTTAGATCATGCAAGATTTATCAGCAATAACAAATTGGATCCATAGTTTTCTGAGCTCGCTGATGCCCGGCTGGCTGACTACCACCGTGGAATGTGTGCTCATAGGCGTTGGTCTGCTGTTGGTGTATTCCCTGCTGGCCCTCTTCTACATCTACTACGAGCGTAAATTCTGCGCCGCAATCCAGTGCCGTATCGGCCCGAACCGTGTAGGCCCTCTCGGTCTGCTTCAGAGTGTGGCCGACATGTTCAAGATTCTTATCAAGGAGCTTATCGAACTGAAGCATATCGACCGCTTCCTCTTCGCCCTCGCTCCCTATCTGGTGATAATCGCCTCCATGCTTGCATTCGCTGTGCTCCCCTGGGGCAACGGTCTGCAGGTGATTGACTTCAATATAGGTATTTTCTTCCTGATTGCAGTGTCGTCGATCGGAGTGCTCGGCATTCTGCTCGCAGGCTGGTCGTCGAACAACAAGTTCACCCTTATCGGCGCACTCCGTTCGGGCGCGCAGATGGTGAGCTATGAACTTTCCATAGGTCTTTCTGTTCTTACAATGGTGTGTCTCGCAGGCACAGCATCTGTCGGCGGCATTATTGAAGCACAGAGCGACATGTGGTTTATCTTCAAAGGCCACATCCCGGCTCTTATCGCATTTGTCATCTACATGATTGCAGGTACTGCCGAGACCAACCGAGGCCCGTTCGACCTTCCCGAGGCAGAGTCGGAGCTTACAGCCGGATACCACACCGAATACTCCGGCATACACTTCGGTTTCTTCTACCTTGCAGAGTACCTTAACCTCTTTGTAATCTCCGGAGTGGCGGCGCTGCTCTTCTTTGGCGGCTGGATGCCTTTCCACGTTCCCGGCTGGGAAAGCTTCAACCACATCATGGACTACATTCCGTCTGTGGTCTGGTTCCTGGGCAAGGCCTTCGTGCTGTCGGCTGTCATCATGTGGTTCAAGTGGACATATCCCCGTCTGCGTATCGACATGCTGCTGGCTCTCGAATGGAAGTATCTTCTTCCCATCGGCCTGTTCAACCTTGCGCTGATGGCTTGCATCATTGTCTTCAACCTGCACTTTTAACTGAATCAACAAAACACAACAACAATATACCCAACTCCACACCATGAGCGATAAATTTGGAAAAATAGCCCAGGTAATCGGCCCGGTTGTCGATGTGATATTCGAGGGCGATATGGTCATACCGCCTATCTATACGGCACTCAAAATCGACCGTGAGGACGGCTCCCAGCTCATCCTTGAGGTTGAACAGCATATCGGCGAGGACACCGTGCGCTGTGTGGCCATGGAATCTACCGACGGTCTGCGCCGCGGAATGCGCGTCGACAACCTCGAACGTCCGATCGCAGTGCCCACCGGCGACCAGGTCAAAGGACGTCTGCTGAACGTGCTTGGCGATGCCATCGACAATCTCGCTCCGCTCAACCGCGACAATCTCCGCCCGATTCATCAGCCCGCGCCTGAGTTCGACGACCTCACTATCGGCACCGAGATTCTGGCTACAGGTATCAAGGTAATCGACCTTCTCGAACCCTACTCGAAGGGTGGCAAAATCGGTCTGTTCGGCGGTGCCGGTGTAGGCAAGACCGTGCTCATCATGGAGTTGATCAACAATATTGCAAAAGGACACGACGGCTTCTCGGTATTCACCGGTGTGGGCGAACGTACCCGTGAAGGCAACGACCTGCTGCGTGAAATGATTGAATCCGGCGTAATGCGTTACGGCGAGAAGTTCAAGGAAGGCATGGAACGCGGCGAGTGGAATCTTGCCGATGTCGATGCCAAAGAACTTCAACAGTCGCAGGCCACGCTCGTGTTCGGTCAGATGAACGAGCCCCCGGGTGCCCGTATGCGTGTGGCGCTTTCCGGTCTTACCGTGGCAGAGCAGTTCCGCGACCAGGGCAGCGGCGGTAAAGACGTGCTGCTGTTCATCGACAACATCTTCCGTTTCACCCAGGCCGGCTCCGAAGTGTCGGCACTTCTCGGACGAATGCCCTCGGCAGTAGGTTATCAGCCCACACTCGCATCTGAGCTGGGTGCGCTTCAGGAACGAATCACTTCTACAAAAAACGGTTCAATCACATCGGTGCAGGCTATCTACGTGCCGGCCGACGACCTTACCGACCCGGCTCCCGCCACCACATTCAACTTCCTTGACGCCACCACGGTGCTCTCGCGTAAAATCACCGAGCTGGGTATCTATCCGGCCGTTGACCCGCTGGAGTCCACCTCGCGTATCCTCGACCCCAACATTATCGGCGAAGACCACTACAATACCGCGCAGGCCGTGAAGCAGCTCCTGCAGAAATACAACGAATTGCAGGACATCATCGCCATTCTCGGTGTCGACGAACTCTCCGACGAGGACAAACAGGTTGTGGCCCGCGCCCGCCGCGCACAGCGCTTCCTCTCGCAGCCCTTCCACGTGGCCGAGCAGTTCACCGGCGTTCCCGGCGTGATGGTGCCTCTGAGCGAGACCATCCGAGGCTTCAAGATGATTCTTTCCGGCGAAATGGACGAATATCCCGAGCAGGCCTTCCTTAACGTCGGCACAATCGACGATGCCATCGCCAAAGGCAAGAAACTTCTTGCGGAAGTAGGACAATAACCCTGACATTAACAGCTAATCACCAATCCACTATATGACACTCAAAATCATATCGGCAGAAGAAATTCTATTCGAGGGCGAGGCCAAGTCAGTGACTCTCCCCGGTGCCATGGGCTCCTTTATGGTGCTCGACCACCATGCGTCGCTTATCTCAACCCTCACCGCCGGAAATATAGTGTATGTGACGGCTGACGGCGAGGAACACAGCGACATAATCAGCGGTGGACTCGTAGATGTTGACAACAATGTAGTATCCGTATGTCTATACTAACCCGCAACGGCATGAAACTCCGACTCAAATCTATAATGGCATTTCTCCTTGCCGCAGTGCTGATGGCTCCCGTAGCCATGGCCGGCGACCGGGAGTCCGGCATCGAAAAAGACGCCAGCGAGGCTCTGCACGATGTCGAGAAGGATGCTGATGAGGCAGCCCACAAGCTCGACCCCAAGGATATTATCTTCGAGCACCTCGGCGACGCTTACGGATGGGAAGTCCCGTTCGACCATCACCACAGGATTCCGCTCCCGGTAATAGTCTGGGTGAGCGATGGCCTGCATGTGTTTTCTTCAAGCCGTGTCACTGACGGTCAGACCTACCATGACGGAGACCTGTCGTTCCGCATCGCCGGGCACGACAGTCCTTACAAGGGCAAGGTCGTGGAGGTGACTCCCGACGGCAAGGAAATCAAACCGCTGTTCGATTTCTCTATCACCAAGAATGTATGTGGCATATTCATAAGCCTGATTATCGTGTTAGCACTGATGTTCTGGCTTGTAGGATTCTATCGCCGCAACGGACTCAAGGCTCCGCGTAAGGGTCTTGGAGCGATTGAAGCTCTGATGATTTTCATTTACGACACCGTCATAAAGTCCACTCTTGGCAAGAATGCGTCGCGTTTCGCGCCGTATCTGCTGTCTGTGTTCTTCTTCATCTTCGTGATGAACCTGCTCGGACTGATTGTAATCTTCCCGGGTGGAGCGAACCTTACAGGCAACATCGCCGTGACACTGGTTCTGGCCGTACTTACATTCCTTGTCACCAATCTCTTCGGCAACCGTCACTACTGGAAGGAGATATTCTGGCCCGATGTGCCCATCTGGCTTAAGTTTCCCATTCCCATCATGCAGTTCATCGAGGTTTTCGGCATATTCACCAAGCCGGCCGCGCTGACAGTGCGTCTGTTCGCCAACATGATGGGCGGTCACATGATAGTGCTGGTTCTGACACTTCTGATTTTCATCTTCGCAGCTGCAAGTCCGGCTGCGGGCGGAGGCGCCACCGTCATATCGGTGCTGTTCTCGGTGTTCATGCTTCTGATTGATGTGCTGGTCAGCTTTATCCAGGCATACGTCTTCACCATGCTTTCGACAATATTCATATCGCTGGCAAATGAAGAGCACGCCCATGAGGAACATGCCCATGAGCACGCTACGGACAAGGCTACAGCAGAAGTTAAAACAGCATGATTTAACGTCATAATAAATACAAAGAAACAAACAAATCAAAATAACCCCTCTTAAAACTTACAATTATGTTAGGATTCTTAGCAGAACTTTCAGTAACAGGTTTTGGCGCATCTCTCGGCGCAGCTATCGCAGCAATCGGTGCAGGTATCGGTATCGGCAAGATCGGTGCAGCCGCTATGGAAGCAATCGCACGTCAGCCCGAAGCAGCCGGTGACATCCGAAGCAGCATGATCGTGATTGCAGCTCTCGTGGAAGGTGTGGCACTGTTCGCCGTAATCGTTTGCGTACTCGCACTCTTCGTATAAGCTTCGGCAATTCAACTATTCCCGCAATAATCAACCCCTCCTGCGATAATGGAATTATTCACACCTGATTTCGGCTTGATCTTCTGGATGTTCGTGGCATTCGGCATTCTCTTCTTCATTCTGTGGAAGTTTGCCTGGCCCATGATTCTGAAGACCGTCGACCATCGTGCCGACCTCATCGACAAAGGTGTGGAGTATGCGCACGAAGCCCAGGAGCTACTCAAGAATGCCCAGCAGCAATCCGATGCCTATATGGCTGAGGCCCGTCGCAAGCAGGCCGACATGTTGCGCGAGGCCGACAAGATGAAGACTCAGATCATCGAGGAAGCTCGCACAGCAGCACAGTCCGAGGCTCAGAAAGTTATGGACTCCGCAAAACTGCAGATCGAACAGCAGCAGAAGGAGGCCCAGCAGCAGCTGCGCAACCAGGTAAGCGAGATGGCTCTGGAGATTGCCGGCAAGGTCGTAAAGACTCAGCTGGACAACGACCAGGCCCAGTCGAAGCTGGTAGGCACTCTGCTCGACGAACTCGAAAGCAAAAAATAATCCACACCTATAACTGACGCAATGAACGAAGGACTTATTCCACGGCGTTATGCCAAAGCTCTTTATGAAGTCGCTGTCGAGCGCAAGCAGGCAGAACGCATGTACACGCTGATGAATGCTCTCGAACAGCAGTTCGGGCACTCACAGGCTCTTGCGGCCACTCTGGCGAATCCGTTCGTCAGCGATGCCGACAAGGAAGCACTGATGCGTACTGCCGCAGGCGCTGCCGCCGACGACCTTACCTTCGATGATTTCCTGAAACTCCTTTCCCGGAACCGGCGCATGGACTATGCGCCTGCCATATGCAGGGCATATACGGCACTATACCGCCAGATGCGAAATATTTACCGTGTCCACGTAGTAAGCGCCGCGCCCCTTGCCGCCGACCAGGAAAAGAGACTCAAGGACTTTATAAAAAGTCATCTTGACGGAGCATCGATGGAATACAGCAGTGCGGTCGATCCCGGACTGATAGGAGGATTCGTGGTCAATATCGACAACGAACGCCTTGACGCCTCCGTCCGCCAGCAACTTCAGCAAATGCGTCAGCAGCTGATCCAGTAATCCGGCTCTGCCGTAAATTCACAGAACAGACCACCAAAACTAAGTAACAAATCAGGCCGCCTTCGGGCGGCCATTAGCCGAAAAGCCATACAATGATAAACCCCAGCGAGATTTCGGAAGTATTAAAACAACAACTCGAGAGTGTCAACTCCAAAGTATCGTTTGAAGAAGTTGGCAGCGTGCTTGAGGTCGGCGACGGCGTAGCCCATGTCTACGGTCTCGACAACGTGTGCGCCAATGAGTTGGTAGAATTCGAAAACGGAGTCAAAGGCGTGGCTCTCAACCTTGAGGAAAGCAACGTCGGCGTAATCCTGCTCAACAATGTCAACAAGGTTGCCGAGGGCATGAAAGTGCGCCGAACCGGAGAAATCGCCTCTATTCCTGTGGGCGAAGGTCTGCTCGGCCGTGTTATCAACATTCTTGGTGAGCCTGTCGACGGCCGCGGTCCTGTCAGCGGTACTCTCATCAACCTGCCTCTGGAGCGCAAGGCTCCCGGTGTAATCTACCGTCAGCCCGTGAACCAGCCGCTTCAGACCGGTATCAAGGCAGTCGACTCCATGGTGCCCATAGGTCGCGGACAGCGCGAACTTATCATCGGCGACCGTCAGATCGGTAAGACTGCCATCGCCATCGACACTATCATCAACCAGCGTGCCAATTTCGAGGCAGGCAAGCCCGTGTATTGTATCTATGTGGCAATCGGTCAGAAGGCATCTTCTGTAGCCGCCACCGTAGAGACTCTCCGCAAGTACGGTGCCATGGACTACACTGTGGTAGTGGCTGCCACCGCTTCCGACTCCGCTTCGATGCGCTACTATTCTCCTTTTGCAGGTGTTGCCATCGGCGAGTATTTCCGCGACACCGGCCGCGATGCTCTTATCGTGTATGACGACTTGTCGAAGCAGGCTGTCGCATACCGTGAGATTTCGCTTATCCTCAAACGTCCCTCAGGACGCGAGGCCTACCCCGGTGATATTTTCTATCTGCACAGCCGTCTGCTCGAGCGTGCCGCGAAGATTATCGACAACCAGCAGGTGGCCGAGAGCATGAACGACCTCCCCGAGGCTCTGCGTCCTCTGGTAAAAGGCGGCGGCTCACTTACCGCTCTTCCGATTATCGAGACCCAGGCCGGTGACGTTTCGGCTTATATCCCCACAAACGTAATCTCCATCACCGACGGTCAGATCTTCCTTGAGACCGCTCTTTTCAACCGCGGTATACGTCCTGCCATCAACGTAGGTATCTCGGTGTCGCGTGTGGGCGGTAACGCGCAGATCAAGTCCATGAAGAAGGTAGCCGGTACGTTGAAAATCGACCAGGCTCAGTTCCGCGAGCTTGAATCGTTTACCAAATTCGGCGGAGACATCGACCCCGTGACCGCACGTGTCATCGACAAGGGTCGCAAGAACGAGCGTCTGCTCATCCAGCCTCAGTATCATCCGGTGGAAGTCGCCGACCAGGTGGCCGAAATCTACTGTGGCGTGAACGGTCTGCTCGAAAACGTTCCCCTCGACAAGGTTGCCGAGTTTGAAAAGCAGTTCCTCCAGCTGCTGCATGCCCGCTGCCCCGAAGTACTTGATGAAATCCGGGCAGGCAAGCTTACCGACGAGGTGACAAAGAAACTTACTGACGCCGCAAACGAAATCGCGGGTCAGTTCTAATGACAGTCCTAACAAACAGTATAACTCAAGCTAACAAACCCGCTACGGCAGCATGGCAACACTCAAAGAACTGAAAGGCCGCATCGGCTCGGTATCTTCGTCGGAAAAAATCACCGGCGCCATGAAGATGATTTCTTCGGCCAAGATGCACAAGGCTGAGGGCGCTCTGAAGCGTCTGGTGCCTTTCCGCACCCAGATCGAGACAATCATCGGAAACCTAATCAGCGCCGACGCCGACTTTACCTCGCCGCTGACAGTGGCTCGTCCGGTGCGCCGCATGGCGATTGTGATTCTCGGCAGCGACGATGGTCTCTGCGGTGCTTACAACATCAACATCGCAAAATTTCTCAAGGAGCATCTCGACCGTCTGCACGAGCGCTTCGGCGAAGCTCTGGAGATAGAGATTCATGCTGTAGGCAAAAAGATGCGCAAGGCCTGTGGCCGCTTTGTGTCCGCGCATACGCATCTTGCCGATGACGTAGCCGTTGACTCCAAGAGCGAAGGTGTGAAGGTGAAGGAATTCACCGCCGTACTCGAGCGCAGATTCATTGCCGGAGAAATCGACAGGGTGGATGTGTTATACATGCACTACATATCGGCGGGACGCCAGAGAGCGGTGGCCGACTTGTTGCTGCCTGTCGACTCAGAGGCATTCAGTGCCAACGGCGAGACAGTGGCGTCCGACCGCCCATATCTGTTCGAGCCGTCGGCTTCGGAGATATTCCGTTCGGCACTGCCGATGTATCTGCTCTCCACCATGCAGGAAATATTCTGCGAGAACCGAGCCAGCGAACAGGCCGCCCGAGTGATGGCC
The DNA here is from genome assembly GCA_947177365.1 of uncultured Porphyromonadaceae bacterium. Classification (GTDB taxonomy): domain Bacteria; phylum Bacteroidota; class Bacteroidia; order Bacteroidales; family Muribaculaceae; genus CAG-873. The sequence continues at coordinate 14,247 of CAMWUD010000018.1, forward strand.
ATGCAGTCGGCCAACGACAACGCCAAGAAACTGCTCGACCAGCTCCAGCTTGAGTATAATAAACTGCGCCAGCAATCAATCACCACCGAACTGCTCGACATCGTCGGCGGTCAGGTGCGTGAATAACATAATTTGAAACAATAATCAACCAGTCTATCATTCAATGGGTAGTGTAAAAGAATATTTTTCGTCATTGGGCAGCGGAGTACTCAGCCTGCTCAAAGGTCTGCAGGTGACCGGCAAGGAGCTGGTCACTCCCAAGATCACTGAGCTGTATCCCGAGAACCGCGAGACCCATCATGTGCCCGAACGCTTCCGCGCTATACTGCGTCTGAAGTATGACGCCGAGGGCAACCACAAATGTATTGCCTGCGGCACCTGCGAGCGCAACTGCCCCAACGGCACAATCACCGTCGAGACAAAGATGGTCGATACCGCCGCCGGCACTAAGAAAAAGAAGCTCGCCAAGTATCTTTATGACCTTGGTTCATGTACGTTCTGCCAGCTGTGTGTGTGCACTTGTCCGACCGACGCGCTTGAGTTCAACAACGATTTCGAGCAGGCGGTGTTCACTCGTGCCAAGCTGGTGAAACAGCTCAATTACCTGCCCGAAAAGGAAGAGCCTGCTCCCACTCCTGAAGAACTTGCCAAGGCAGCAGCCGAACGTGAGGCCAAGATTGCCGCAGCAAAGGCAAAGGCCGCAGCCATGAAGGCCGCCAAGGAAGCCGAAGCCGCCAAGGAGCAGCAGTAAGCCGGCCGGCTTCCCCCCTGTCCGGATGAAATCAGGGGAAGCCCGAACCCTTCCGGACACTTGTCGATACGAAAAATAATAAACCAACAAATAAAAATGGAATCAGTAGGAAGTATCATCATCTATGTGATCCTCGCCTTGGCCCTGGTGGTATTCTCCATCATGGCTGTGACGACCCGCAAGATTCTGCGGGCAGCCACCTACCTGCTCTTTACCCTTTTTGCAGCTGCCGGAATCTATTTCCAGCTCGACTATGAGTTTCTCGGCGCAGTGCAGATAGCGGTATACGCCGGAGGTATTGTGGTGCTGTTCGTGTTCTCAATCTTGCTCACCAGCAAGCCCGGCGACAATTCGGAAGCCCTCAGCTCGAAGTCGAGACTGACCGGTCTGATAGCCGCTCTGGCAATGTTGCTGGTTACAGGCGCCGCTCTTCTGAGCCGCTGCGAACTCTTTGCCGCCCGTCCGGAGATGCAGAATCCCGACATGCACCTGCTCGGCAGTGTGCTCATGGGCACAGGCGAAGGTCAGTATCTGTTGCCCTTCGAGGCTGTGAGTGTGTTGTTATTGGCATGTATAATCGGAGGCGTGGTCATCGCCCGTCGCCGTTAATCCTGAGCTGATATGGAAATTACCGCTGTTTTTTACCTCCTGCCCGCCCTGATCATGTTCTGTGCGGGAGTGTACGGGTTCATTACCCGCAGGAATATGATTGCGATACTCATATCGCTCGAACTCATGCTGAACGCTGTCGATGTGTTTTTTGTGGTGTTCAACCGCTACCTGCATCCCGGCCAGCTTGAGGGCATGTTCTTCACTCTCTTCGCCATAGCTATCGCCGCAGCTGAGACTGCGCTGGCTATTGCTATCATTATCAACATCTTCCGTGCCACCAAGAACGTTGATGTGCGCGGTCTTAATGAAATGAAATTCTAAGCCCGATGGATGCAACATTACCCCTTCTGATCCTCGTCATTCCCCTGGCGATGTTCCTGCTGCTGGGACTCTTCGGCAATAAGATGAGTCATCCGCTTGCCGGCACCCTCGGCACGCTCGGCATGGGCACCACTCTGGTTCTGGCCTACACTGTGGCTTTCACCTATTTCTTCAGCGGCGACCCGATGTTCATCGCTGAGAACGGCGACCGCCTGCAGCATGTGGTTTTCGACCAGACCTGGCTCGCGTTTACACAAAATCTTGTAATCAAACTCGGATTCCTGCTCGACCCGATTTCAGCCATGATGCTGGTGGTAATCACCACTATCTCTTTCATGGTGCATCTTTACAGCATGGGTTACATGCGCGACCATCACGGTGTGTATGAGCACGGTTTCCAGCGTTTCTACGCCTTCCTGTCGCTGTTCAGCTTCTCGATGCTCGGACTCGTGGTGGCCACCAACATTTTCCAGATGTATATCTTCTGGGAGCTTGTGGGTGCGTCGTCATACCTGCTTATCGGTTTCTACTACACCAAGCCTTCAGCTGTGTCAGCGTCAAAGAAAGCCTTCATTGTCACCCGCTTCGCCGACCTCGGTTTCCTTATCGGCATTCTGGTGCTGTCGTTCTATACCCAGACATTCAACTTTGTTGAGTTCACTTCTGCTCCCGTCAGCGGTCTGGCCGACACCTATCAGGTGAGCATCGCCACCAGCGAAGGCATCCGCAACATCTTCGCCACCGCAGCCGCTCCGACATTCATGGGCGCTTCGGTTCTGACATGGGCGCTTGTACTCGTCTTCATGGGCGGTATGGGTAAATCGGCGATGATGCCTCTGCATATCTGGCTTCCCGACGCGATGGAAGGCCCGACTCCTGTGTCGGCCCTTATCCACGCCGCCACCATGGTTGTGGCCGGTGTATATCTGGTGGCACGTCTGTTCCCGCTCTATCTGATGGAGACTGCAGCTCTCGACATCATCACAGTCGTAGGCGCCGTCACCGCATTCTATGCGGCTATGGTGGCATGCGCACAGATCGACATCAAGCGAGTGCTCGCCTTCTCGACCATCTCTCAGATTGCCTTCATGATGGTGTCGCTCGGTGTCGCCCGTCCTGATTTCCACGAAGGACTCGGCTACATGGCCTCGATGTTCCACCTCTTCACCCACGCCATGTTCAAGGCTCTGCTCTTCCTCGGCGCCGGTGCACTGATACACGCCGTAGGCTCCAACGACTATACAGCCATGCACGGACTGCGCAAGCACATGCCTGTGACACACTGGACATTCCTTATCGGCTGTCTGGCCATCGCCGGCATAATACCTTTCAGCGGCTTCTTCTCCAAGGACGAGATTCTCAGTTCTTGCCTTGGCAACAGCACTTTCGTCTACATCTGGATGAGTGCGGTGGCTGCCCTGACTGCCTTCTACATGTTCCGTCTCTACTACCTTATCTTCTGGTGGAAAGAACATGAGACTCCCGCAGGACACCACGCTCCCCACGACCAGCCCTGGACCATGACTCTGCCGCTTGTGATTCTCGCGGCGGTAAGCTGTGTGGCAGGTTTCATACCTTTCGGCAATTTCGTAAGCTGGAACGGCGAACCCTATGACTTCATGGCGCATTTCGACTGGAGCGTGGCTGCAGTCAGCCTCGCTGTGGCAGTGCTCGCAATCGCTCTGGCTACCGTCATGTACCGCAAGGAAAATCAGCTTCCCGCAAAGTTCAAGAACGCCATGCCCGCGCTGTGGCGCTGGTGCCACCACCGCTTCTACTGGGACGAACTCTATATGTTCATCACCCATAAGATTATCTTCGGACTTGTCTGCAAGCCTATCGCCTGGTTCGACCGTCATATCATCGACGGCTCCATGGACGCCATGGCTGCGGTTACCAACAAGGCATCCGAAGAAATCAAGCCTCTGCAGTCGGGTCAGATTCAGTTCTACGTATGGATTTACCTCGTAGGCGCTCTGCTGCTTGGCGGTATCACGGCAATCTGCTTATTGTAAACCTGCAAAAAACACAGTACAATGATATTCGATAATATATTGATCTACTTTGTGGTGATTCCGCTGATTATGCTCGGCGGCCTTGCCCTCTGCCGCAATATCAAGCAGATACGTGCCGTGGCTGTAGTCGGCTCACTGGCCCTTCTGGCTCTTTCTGTGGTATTGCTGGTACAGTATCTCGACATCCGGGCCACCGGCAACGAAGAGCCTATGCTTTTCGTCGACAGCTGGACCTGGTTCGAGCCTCTGAACATTAACCTCGCCGTAGGTGTCGACGGCATTTCGGTGGCCATGCTGCTGCTGTCGTCGGTAATCGTTCTGGCCGGTTCGTTCGCTTCGTGGACCATAGCCCAGCCCAAGGCCTTCTTCCTCTGGCTGATACTGCTCTCGACCGGTGTGTTCGGCTTCTTCATCTCGATAGACCTGTTCACCATGTTCATGTTCTACGAGGTGGCGCTTATCCCGATGTACCTCCTTATCGGTGTATGGGGCTCAGGCAACAAGAACTACTCCGCCATGAAGCTCACCCTGATGCTCATGGGCGGCTCGGCATTCCTGATGCTCGGTCTGATTGGCATCTACTACAATTCTACCGGTGCCGACGGCGGCCACACCTGGGACATCCTTGAGATTGTGAAATACAGCAATATCAGCACAGGCTGGCAGTATTTCCTCTTCCCGATGACTTTTGTAGGCTTCGGTGTTCTCGGAGCGATGTTCCCCTTCCATACCTGGTCGCCCGACGGTCACGCCTCGGCTCCCACTGCTGTGTCGATGCTTCACGCAGGCGTACTGATGAAGCTCGGCGGTTACGGTTGCTTCCGTGTGGCTATTTACCTTATGCCGCAGGCAGCCCACGACCTCAGCATCATCTTCCTGATTCTGACTGGCATTTCGGTAGTCTACGGTGCTTTTAGCGCATGTGTGCAGACCGACCTCAAGTATATCAACGCCTACTCGTCGGTGTCGCACTGCGGTCTGGTGCTGTTCGCTATCCTGATGCTCAACTCCACCGCTATGACCGGCGCCATCATGCAGATGCTCTCGCACGGTCTGATGACAGCCCTCTTCT
>CAMWUD010000019.1 GCA_947177365.1 uncultured Porphyromonadaceae bacterium
ACGCCGTCAACCCCGTCTCCGGCGAGCGCTTCTCGATGGACATCCTCGACATGGGCGGTCTCGGCTCGACCCGCTTCCTGCTGATGAAGGGCGGAACAATGGGCGACATCTACTCCACCATCGACCTGGTGCGCGACTCCAACGGCGCCATCTACGTCGATCCCAGCCAGCAGGTTTCCACCACACAGATACAGAATAAAGAAGACTATATCAAGCTCGGCAGCGTGATGTCGAAGGGCAACATAGCCTGGAACAACTCGTTCTCCTATAAGAACATCGGTCTCAGCTTCATGATCAACGCCCGCCTCGGAGGCAAGGTGTTCTCACGTACCCAGGCTGTGCTCGACTACTATGGTGTGAGCGAAAATTCGGCCATCGACCGCGACAACGGCTTCGTGAGCATCAACAACGGCGACCTCGTGAATCCGCAGATGTGGTACAGCATCATCGCCGGCGGTACGGCAGTGCCCCAGTACTATATCTACGATGCCACCAACGTGCGTCTCGGCGAGGTGACCCTGAGCTACAATATCCCGCGCAAGTGGCTCCGCAACGTATGCGATGTGAAAGTGTCGTTCGTAGGACGTAACCTGCTGATGATATACAACAAGGCACCGTTCGACCCCGAGTCGGTGGCTTCGACCGACAACTGGTACCAGGGCATAGACTACTTCATGATGCCCTCGCAGCGCAATCTCGGCTTCAACATCAATGTCTCCTTCTAACCCACGCCATACAATGTCACGAAATATATCAAAAATCATCATAGCGGCTATGGCTGTCGCAGCCACCGCATGTACAGGCGACTTCGAGAAAATCAACTCGAATCCCTATGAGCCGGGCGACCTCACCGCCGACGACTATGCCCTCGGTTCGCAGCTCAACAACATCGCCAGCTGTGTGATGTCGTCGGATGTCAACACCATCCAGTTCACCGACGCGCTCCTTGGCGGTCCGCTCGGAGGCTACTACTCCGATGCCAACAGCGGCTTCGCGGAGAGTTTCGCACGCTACAATCCCAAAAACGACTGGAGCCGCGTGTTCATGAAGTCGGACCGTATCATTCCGACACTCTATGCCAACTACTCGCAGGTGGAAGTGCTGAGCAACAACAGCGGCAATCCGGTGCCTCTGGCAATAGCCAAAATCATAAAGGTTGCGGCCATGAGCCGTGTCACCGACTGCTATGGCCCGATTCCTTACTCGGCTATCGGCGAGTCGGCTGAACTGGCAGTGCCTTACGACAGCCAGGAGCAGGTGTATGATTCGTTCTTTGCAGACCTGACCGATGCCACAGCCACTCTGAAGGCTCACATCGGCAACCGTCTGAGCTCTACCTGCGACTATGTCTACTCCGGCGACCCCGCCAAGTGGATTCTCTTCGGCAACTCTCTGAAACTCCGTCTTGCCATGCGTATCTCCAATGTGGCTCCTGAAAAAGCCCGCAAGCTGGCCGAAGAGGCTGTGGCCGGCGGCGTGATCGAACAGAACGCCGACAATGCCACCTGGAAGTACTTCACTTCAATCACCAACCCGCTCTACACTGCCGTGAACTACAACAACGACGGCAGCGTGACCGGTGGCGATACCCACGCGGCAGCCGACATCATCTGCTACATGAACGGCTATTCCGACCCGCGCCGCTCGGCCTACTTCCTGCCTTCGACCTTCGACGGCATGGAGTATGTGGGACTCCGCCGCGGCTGGGAGACCTTCGACCGTACATGGGGTTTCAACTTCAGCGGTGTCAATGTAGGCCCCAACGACCCTCTGATCTGGATGACCGCCTCCGAAGTGGCTTTCCTGCGTGCTGAAGGCGCGGCCATACATAATTTCAACATGGGCGGCTCGGCCGAAGACTTCTATAACCGGGGAATCGAACTGAGCTTCGAGCAGTGGGGTGCCACAGGTGCCGATACCTATCTGGCCGACGACCACTCCACTCCGCAGGCTTATTCCGACCCGACAGGTATCAATCCCTACAACGGCGCACTGTCGTCAATTACCATCAAATGGGAAAACGGCGCCTCTGCTGCCGAGAAACTCGAACGCATCATCACCCAGAAGTGGATTGCCCTCTACCACAACGGCAACGAGGCCTGGGCGGAATACCGCCGCACCGGCTATCCGCAGCTGATACCGGTGGCTTACAACGGTTCGGGCGGTGTGGTAAGCAATGCCACAGGTCCGCAGCGTATGCCTTACCCGCAGGAAGAGTACACCAACAACGCCGCCAACGTGGCGTCGGCTGTCAGCACTCTCCTGGGCGGTCCCGACAACATGGCCACAAAAGTATGGTGGGCCAGATACTAAACTTTATCCAACAATCCAGCAAGACCAATAATGAAAAAGCATATTCTATACGGCATGATGATGCTGGCCGCCGCAGGAACTCTCGCCTCCTGCGATGACTGGACCGACCCCGAGGCTGTCGGAAACCATTACGGCACAATCGATGAGGTGAATCCGCCCGCCTACACCCAATACCTTCAGAACCTGCGCGACTACCGTAAGAACGACCACAAACGTGTGTACGCATGGTTCGACAACAAGGCCTCGTTCGCATCGCAGGCCGACCATGTGGCCACAGTGCCCGACAGCATCGATGTGCTGGTGCTGGCCAATCCCGGCGATATATCGCAGGAATACCTCAATGAAATCGATGCCAAGCGCGGCGACACCGGCATGCAGACAGCCTACGCCATAAGCTATCCGGCTATCCGCAAGGCTTGGGAGCTTGAAAAAGAACTCGGCTCGACCACCTCATGGGAAAGCTATCGCGACAGCGAGCTGACCAAGCAGCTCGGATACTTCGACAACGGCGGTTTCGACCGCATCATCTGTGTGTATGAAGGTCGCGCTACAAGCACTCTGACCGAGGCTCAGAAGCAGGAATATCTCAAAGACCAGGCTGCCTTCCTTGCTCCGTTCAAGACCTGGGTGTCGTCGCACCTCGACAAGGGTTTCGACCTGCAGTGCATCCCGGCCAATATCGCCGACAAGGCAGTGCTCGACGCAGCCTCAGTGATTTTCCTGGCCGAAAGCGCCAACGCCACTTCGGTGTCGGAGATGGAGTATATCGTCACCCGCAACTCGGCCGACGGAAACAATGCCGGCAAATTCGCGGTGATGACCTCGCTGCCCGTGCTTGATCCTACACAGGCGTCGGTCGGCTACTGGGCCGGCGGCAAATACAGCAGCTGGGAGACCGCCCGCTGGGCACGCACCTCGACAGTCTGCGCCGTAGGTCTGACCAATCTTTACGACGACTATTACAACCCCGACTTCATTTATCCCGTCTGCCGCGGTGCGATACAGATCCTGAACCCGGCTGCAAAGTGAAACCTTTCATAATATCAGAAAAATGAAAATCAAAGCATATCTTCCCGCAGCCGTCATCGCCGCTCTGTCGCTGAGCGCGTGTCAGGACAGCTACGAGAATATCGACAACAGCATATTCGCTCCTACGCTTGATACCGAGACCACCATCAACGTCAAGCCCACCACCAGCACAGCCACCGGCTATGTGGAGGCATCCATGGCCATGGCCATGCCCACCGACGTCAAGGTCACCTTTGTGGCCGACGAGTCGAAGGTTGATGTATACAACGGCACATACAGCACCGACTACAAGATGCTGCCCGCCGAATACTACAGCATCCCTCAGCCCGAAGCTGTGATTCCGTCCGGAGGCAACACCACCGGCAAGGTGGCCGTGGAATTCAAGAACCTCGGCACACTCGATGTGACCACCACCTATGTGCTGCCTGTGACAATGACCAGTGAATATGCCTCGTTGAGCAACGACACCTACTACTTCGTAATCAAGGAATCGGCTCTGGTTACCGTCACCGCCGACATGACCGAGAACTACGCGGTGTTTGCCCGTGGCAACCAGGCTCCCGAACTCGGCGCCATGGAGCAGATTACTGTAGAGGCTCTTCTTTATCCGCTGGAATTCCCCAACATGCTCGCCACCGTGATGGGTATCGAGGGTTCGTTCCTGGTGCGCATCGGCGATGCCGGCATACCGGCCAACCAGCTTCAGCTGGCCACATCCAACGGCAACGTCACCGACCCGGCATGGACTTTCGACACCAACAAATGGACCTTCCTCACGCTCACTTACAATACAGCAGACGGTGAATGCCGCGTGTATTTCAACGGTGTGCTCAAGGGCAGCGTGCAGACAGGCAACTACCGCAGTCCGGTCAACTGGGATACAGCATCAGGCGACATCACCGACGGTCCGCGAGGCTTCTATGTGGGCTATGCTTACGACAACAACCGCTACTTCAAGGGCTATATGAGCGAACTCCGTGTATGGAACCGCATACTCGGCGAGGACGAAATCAAGTCGCCCAACCACTTCTATGAAGTGTCGCCTGAATCGGAGGGTCTCGTAAGCTACTGGAAGATGGACGAAGGCACCGGCGACGCCATCCACGATTACGCTAACGGTTACGACCTCAAATGCCAGAAGGCTCCGCAGTGGATTCCGGTCTATCTGCCCGCCAAATAATAACATCTGTAATTCAACGATAAAACACAATGATTAAGAATATATTCAGATCGTTCCTGTGTCTGGCCGCTGTCGCAGCCGTGACATCATGCGACAAGGACGACATTTATATAGGAGGTGCCGATGACAGCGGCATCATCAGCCCCGAAGGCAATGTGGTGTATCTCACCGACGGCAACGGCCGAAGCGATGTGGGCTATGTCGAGTTCAAGGATTCATACACACTCGACCTGTATCTGCGCTCGTCGAAGGTGGTGGAAGGCGATGCTTCCGTGACACTGAGCTACGATGCGGCTGTACTCGAAGCCTATAACGCAGGCTCCGGCAGCGATGTGCCGGCTTTCCCGAGCGCCAACGTAGAGCTGCCCGGTGGCGGAACCGTCACCATCGCCGGAGGCAAGACTTCCAGCGAGGCTTATAAGCTCAAACTTACCGCCAATGCGTCGCTCGACCCGTCGACAGTCTATGCAGTGCCTCTGAGCGTGAAGCCGAAGAACGCGTCGATGGCCGGCGGCAACGAATCCTATGTGGTGCTGGTACAGGACTGCACAAGCTTCCCCGGCACCGACAAGTCGTACGACGGCAAACCCGGCATGAAGATTGTGAGCGTAATCGAGGTAAACGATGTTAACCCGCTGAACGTAATGGGCTTCACCCTGAAGGAAAGCGGCAAACAGTTCTTCGACATAGTGGTGCTCTTCGCAGCCAACATCAACTACAACGCCCAGACCGGACGTGTGTATATAAGCCGCAACGAGAACGTACAGGCGCTTCTCGACCAGCGTGACAAATACATCCGTCCGCTTCAGGACCGCGGTATCAAGGTGGTGCTCGGCGTACTCGGCAACCACGACCTTTCGGGTATCTCCACTCTCCAGCCGAATCTGGCCAAGGAGTTCGCGGCAGAAGTCAAGAACGTGTGCGATGCCTATGAGCTTGACGGTATCTTCCTCGACGATGAGTATACCGACTATAACGCCGCCGCATCAGGCCAGATACCGGGCTTCTGCGCCCAGTCGTACGAGGCCGCCTCGCGTCTGGCATATGAAATCCGCAAGGCACAGCCCTCGCGCCTGCTTCTAAGCTACCGCTATGAGGCGCTCTACGAGGCTGTGGAAGTCGACGGCATGCAGCCCGGACAGATATTCGACTATGTGCTCAACGACTACTGGGTGACCTCGAATCCCTGCGACACCTATCCGGGTCTGAAAATCAGCCAGGCCGGTACCGGTTCCTGGAACTGCTCGGACTATTCGCAGTGCATTCCCGCCAACTCCAACTGGACCGCCCGGTTCTCGCTCGAAGGCATGCGTGAGGAAGGCTACGGAGCGTTGATGATATTCAACTTCAACGTAAATCCCGACTACTGGCTGACGCGCTACATCCTGCGCGACATGAACGAGGCAGCCGCAGCTTTCTGGAATGCCGAACTCCAGTATGATGAAACCTGGTATCGCAAAGACTATTGATAAATGAAAAATCGAGACGGTGCGGAATTTTCCGCACCGTCTCCCCGATACATATACAGAGACATGTACAAACACGACAACCGAACAGTAGCCACTCTCGATGCCGGAGGCACCAATCTGGTGTTCGGCGCCATGCGCGGCTGCGAATTCATAATGGAGCCGGTCACTATACCCTCATGCGGCGACAATCTTGAGCTCTGCATGAAAGCTATAGTCAACGGCTTCTCTACTATTTTCGACCTGTGCGAAGAAAAGCCTGTGGCTATTTCATTCGCTTTCCCCGGTCCGGCGAACTACAAGGAAGGCATCGTAGGCGGTTTTCTGCCCAATTTCCCGGCTTTCCGCGATGGAGTGGCTCTGGGCCCCTTCCTGGAAGAGCACTTCGGAGTGCCGGTATTCATCAACAACGACGGTGATCTTTTCGCCTACGGCGAGGCCACCCAGGGCATGCTGCCTGAAATCAACCGCCGTGTGGCCGAACTCGGCAGCACCCGCAGCTACCGCAATCTGCTCGGCTATACATTCGGCACGGGCTTCGGCATAGGCGAGGTAATCGACGGACGGCTGAATCTCGGCAACAACTCCTGTGTGGAGACATTCTGCCTGCCTGCCGCCTGCGACAGTTCCATAATGGCCGAGGAGTTTGTGTCGATACGCGCTATCGTACGCGAATACCGCCGGCTTGAACCTTCGGCGCCCGACGGACTCACTCCCAAGGACATCTGCGACATAGCCGACGGCGTGCGCGAGGGAAATGCCGAGGCAGCCCGCGAGAGCTTCCGGCTTTTCGGAGCCGCAGCCGGCGATGCCATGGCCACGGCGGTGACCCTGACCGACTCGCTGATTGTGGTCGGCGGCGGCCTCACCGGCGCATCACGGCACTTCATGCCGGCTCTGCTTGAGTCGCTCCGCTCGACGGTAAAGACCATCAACGGCGAACAGCTCGGCAGGGTACAGATGGAGGTTTTCGACCTCGATGACGAAGAACAGCTGAAACGCTTTGCGGCAGGCGAAGCCCGCCAGATCAAGGTATACGGCTCGGAGCGCACAGTCACATACGATCCGATGAAGCGTACCGGCATAGCGATTTCGAAAATCGGCGCCTCCAAGGCTATCTCGACAGGCGCCTATACATATGCACTGACTTGTCTTGATGCTATGTCAGACACACTTTGATGAAGACGCGTATTGCCTCTGCGGAGGCCGACGCCAAGAGCGGTTTCCGCAGAGTTGATACATACCATTTAACCCCCTCTCCATTTCACCCCCTCTCCATTTTTTTCCGCCCAAGCGCATTGAAAAAATCATGAAAAATACAGATTTACGCTTTTCCGGACACATCCGGGCCACTGTGGCTTCCATAGCTGCGGCGACCCTTGTGGCGGCTGTTTCATGCAGCTCTGCTGAGACAGGCAGCCAGACCGGTGACCTTGCCTCGGAAGTCAACCCCATGATAGGCACCGATTTCACCGGAAACACATATCCCGGCGCGCAGGCGCCATTCGGCATGGTGCAGCTGAGTCCCGACAACGGACTGCCCGGCTGGGACCGTATCTCCGGATACTATTATCCCGACTCTACCATAGCCGGTTTCTCCCATACCCACCTGAGCGGTACAGGAGCCGGCGACCTCTATGATATATCTTTCATGCCGGTGACATTTCCGGTGAAGGAAGCTCCGGCACCCTTGGGCATACATTCGTTGTTCAGCCATGACAGCGAACATGCCCGCGCCGGATACTATAAGGTAAGGCTCGACGATTACGGCATAGACGTGGAACTCACGGCTACCGAACGTGTCGGCCTTCAACGATATACGATGCCCGGCGGAAAAGCCGCCGTGCTTCTGAATCTCTCCAAGGCCATGAACTGGGACGCAGTCACAGATGCGTCGATAGAGATTATCGACAGTGTGACGGTGGCTGGTCACCGTTTCTCCGACGGATGGGCGCGCGACCAGAAAGTATGGTTCGTGAGCCGCTTTTCAGTGCCATTCGACAGCGTGTCGGTCAGCGACACGATCATTGACCGTGACGGCGCTCCCGCCTCTGTGGCGCAGGATGCCGCATTCTATTTCAACACCACGGCCGGCCAACAGATTACAGTGGCGACGGCACTGTCGGTGACATCGGTCGACAACGCAATGGCCAATCTCGAGGCCGAGGCGCCCGATGTGGATTTCGACAAGGCGGAGGCAGCCACACGTAAAGCATGGAATGAGGCTCTGGGCAGCATCCGTGTGACTACCCCCGACAGCACACTGCGCCGGATATTCTATACCGCGCTGTATCATTCTATGCTGGCGCCTACGATATATTGCGACACCGACGGTTCATATCCCGGCCCGGACGGAAAAATACATAAGGCCGACGGCTTCACAAACTATTCGTCGTTCTCCACCTGGGACACATACCGCGCATCGCATCCGCTCTACACAATCATAGCTCCGGACCGTGCCGCCGACATGGCACGTTCGCTTATCGAATTCGGCGTTCAGAACGGACGCCTTCCCGTCTGGAACATGTGGGGCTCCGAGACCGACATGATGATAGGCTACCACTCGGCTCCGATCATCACCGAGGCCATACTCAAGAATACAGGCGTGACCGATGCCGAAAAGGCTCTGGACATAATGGTGAAGACAGCCCGCATGCGCGACTACCGCCAGCTCGGCGACTATATCGATTTAGGATTCGTGCCGGTGCAGGAGGGGCAGAACTGGGAGATGTCGAAGACTCTCGAATATGCCTACGACGACTATGCCATAGCCATGCTCGCAAAGCATCTCGGACGCAACGACATCCATGACGAATTCATGGCGCGTGCCGGAAACTATGCCAACACCTACAATCCTGCCAGCGGCTTCTTCCAGCCGCGTCTGCGCGACGGCTCGTTCGTCGAGCCCTTCAACCCCGATGAATACACCGAAGAGATATGCGAGAGCAACGCCTGGCAGTATCTGTTCTCGGTGCAGCACGACATCGATGGCATGACAAGGCTTTTCGGCGGACGCAAGGAGCTGGAAAACAAGCTCGACAGTATGGTGAGCCATCAGACCGACCCGTCGGTGGAGCTGCCCATATTCTCTACCGGCATGATAGGCCAGTATGCCCACGGCAACGAACCGTCGCACCACAACCCCTATCTCTACAATTACACCGATTCGCCGTGGAAGGGAGCCGACTGGCTCCGCCGAATCATGACCGAACTCTATACCGACAGCCCCGACGGACTGCCCGGCAACGAGGACATGGGTCAGATGTCGGCATGGTATGTCTTCTCGGCTCTCGGCTTCTATCCGCTGAATCCTGTCTCGGGCTTATACGAACTCGGAGCGCCCATGTTCGAGGAGGCTGAGATATGCCTGCCCGGCGGAAAGACATTCACCGTAAAGGCCAAAGGACTTTCCGAAGGCAAACGCTACATCGCTTCGGCCACTCTCGACGGCAAGCCTCTGGAGCAGCCCAGGATAAGCCACAGCGACATAATGGACGGCGGTGTGCTCGAACTGCAAATGACCTCCGAACAGACCAATCCCTGGAAAAAGACACCTTGAATAAATATTACCAGTCATCAGTAATGAAACGTACAATCTATATGGCGGCTCTGGCCGCGGCAATACTCCCGGCATGCAGCACGGGAGCGAATGATAAAGCATCGGACCGTGACTATGCGGCATATGTCGACCCGCTGATCGGCACCGGCGGCCACGGGCACACTTTCCCCGGAGCTGTGACTCCGCACGGCATGATACAGCCTTCGCCAGACACCAGAATCGACGGCTGGGACGCCTGCTCAGGATATTATTACGCCGACTCGCTCATAAACGGCTTCTCGCAGACCCATGTGAGCGGAACCGGCTGCGCCGACTACGGCGATGTGCTCATAATGCCTGTGACCGGCCCGAAGACAATCGACCCGCAGATCGACACCCTGCAGAATCTGCCTTTCGCCTCGGCTTTCTCGCATTCACGCGAAACAGCCGAGCCGGGATACTACTCGGTGATGCTCGACCGCTACGGCATCAATGCAGAAATCACCGCCACCGACCGTGTGGCGCTCTACCGCTTCACTTTCCCCGACAGCATGAAGCAGGACGCCGGCATGATTGTGGACATGGACTATTCCATCCAGCACCAGAGAAATATCACCATGGATATTCACGCTCTGAGCGACACCGAACTTGCCGGATACAAGATGACCAAATACTGGGCTTTCGATCAGGGCATATATTTCTATGCCAGATTCTCCAGTCCGTTCAAGGTGGAATATGTCACCGACACCATAAGCGATACCGACGGCGACCCTTACGCCCGCTGCAAGGCTTTGCTGACCTTCCCCGAAGTGAAGGCCGGCGACACCCTCTATGCCGCGATATCGGTGTCGGCTGTCGATGAGGAAGGCGCCCGCAAGAACGCGCAGGCCGAGATGCCCGAATTCGATTTCGACGGTACCAAGGCCGCCGCACGCGCAAAATGGAACGCCTGGCTGTCGAAAATCGATGTTCCTGACAGCGAGAACGAGGACGACCTGAAGATATTCTACTCCTCCCTTTATCACACTGCCATAGCGCCGAATCTCTTCACCGATGTCGACGGCCGCTATCTGGGCATGGATCGCGAACCGCGTCAGGGCGCTGTCGAAGACCCCGTGTATACAATCTTCTCGACATGGGACACTTTCCGTGCGCTCCATCCGCTGCTGACAATCATCGACCCGCAGCTCAACGACGCCCTCATGCGCTCGCTGCTGCTCAAGGCCCGCGAAGGCGGCATTCTGCCCATGTGGGAACTCGCTTCCAATTATACCGGCACCATGATAGGCTACCACACAGCCGCCATGCTGGCCGATGTAGTGGCGAAAGGGCAGAACAGCTTCGACCCCAAGGAGGCGCTCGCTGCGTCGCTGCGCGCGGCGGAGTACAATCCCGAAGGCATTGTTGCTCCTCCCGCTGTGGTGGCATGTCTGATGCCCCAGGCCAAATACTATAAGAATCTGCAAGGATGGATACCTTCCGACAAAGACCATGAATCGGTGGCCAAGGCTCTTGAATATGCCTATGACGACTGGGCAATCGCCCGTCTGGCCGAAGCCGCCGGCGACGATGCCGTCTGCCAGCGCTACGACTCGCTCGGAAAAGCATACCGCCACTATTTCGACCCCGCCACCAAGTTCATGCGCGGCCGTATGAGCGACGGTTCGTGGCGCGAGCCTTTCAATCCGCGAGCATCGAACCACCGCAACGACGACTATTGCGAAGGTACCGCATGGCAGTGGACGTGGTTCGTGCCCCACGATGTCGACGGTCTCGTGGAGCTGATGGGCGGCCGCGAAGCCTTCGCTTCACGCCTCGACTCGCTTTTCAGCGCATCGTCCGAACTTGAGGGCGAACTCGTGTCGGCCGACATATCTGGTCTTATCGGCCAGTATGCCCACGGCAATGAACCCTCGCATCATGTGACACATCTCTATAACTACGTAGGCCAGCCCTGGAAAACCCAGGAACTTGTCGGACGCATATTCGACGAACAGTACCGCAACGACCCCGACGGACTCTCCGGCAACGAAGACTGCGGACAGATGTCGGCATGGCTGATTATGAATGCCATGGGCATCTATCAGGTGGCTCCCGGCAAGGCTGAGTACTCCATCGGACGTCCGCTGTTCCGCCGGATGACAGTGCGCCTGCCCGAAGGCAAGACTCTGGAGATAAGCGCACCCGAACTGAGCGCCGACAAGCGCTATGTCAAATCGGTGACCCTCGACGGACGCCGCCTGACCTCGCCTTTCATAAGCCATAAGGAACTTACCTCCGGCCAGCGCCTTGAGTTCGAGATGACAGACAAACCTACCGATACATTCAAGTAAGAACCGGCTCCAAACTCATGAAAAAATATATAATAGCATCGCTTGCAGTGGCCTCGGCCATGCAGCTTTCAGCAATCGAAAATCCCGCCGACCTGGTGAATCCGCTTGTGGGCACACAGTCCACCTTCGAACTCTCCACCGGAAACACCTATCCGGCCATAGCCTTGCCCTGGGGCATGAATTTCTGGACTCCCCAGACCGGCGAGAACGGCTCGGGATGGCAGTATGTATATACCGACAACAAGATACGCGGCTTCAAGCAGACCCACCAACCCTCGCCGTGGATCAACGACTACGGCGCGTTCTCCCTGATGCCCGAGACCGGACGCCTTGTGCTTTCCGACAAAGAGCGCGGCTCCTGGTTCTCGCACAAGGCTGAAGTGGCGCGGCCATATTACTACAAGGCCTATCTGGCCGATTATGACGTGACCGCTGAAATCGCGCCGACAGAGCGTGCCGCCATCATGCAGTTTACATATCCGGCCACCGATGAGGCATATATGGTAATCGATGCCTTCGATGGCAAAGGAAGCGTGGAAGCACAGCCCGACCGTATGCGTGTCGTAGGCAAGGCCACGAACAATCACGGCGGTGTGCCTGACAATTTCGCCAATTATTTCGTGATCGAGTTCGACCGTCCGTTCACCCTGGCCGAGACACAGGACTCGGTGGCGGCTATCCGTTTCCCGGCAATGAAGCGGGGTGAGAAAGTCACCGCGCGGGTGGCATCGTCGTTTATCAGTCCCGAGCAGGCGGAGCAGAATCTCCGCGAACTCGGCGACATGACTTTCGACCAGGTAAAGCAGGCCGGACATGAGCGCTGGAACGACATCCTCGGTCGCTTTGATGTGGAGGGCGCCGACAGCGAAAAAGACCGCACCTTTTACAGCGCGCTGTACCGTTCGCTGCTGTTCCCGCGCAAATTCTATGAAATAACTCCCGCCGGCGACATAATGCACTACAGCCCCTACAACGGCGAGGTTCTGCCCGGCTATATGTACACCGACACCGGACTGTGGGATACATTCAGAGCGCTTTTCCCGCTGCTGAATCTGGTCTATCCGTCGGTGAATCTGGAAATTCAGGAAGGCATGCTCAACGCTTACCGCGAGAGCGGCTTCTTCCCCGAATGGGCTTCTCCCGGCCACCGCGACTGCATGGTGGGCAACAACTCGGCATCGGTATTGGCCGACGCGTGGCTCAACTGCAGTCGGGTAGCTGACACAGAGACACTGTGGCAGGGACTGGTGAACGGCACAGAGAATGTGCATCCGTCGGTTCGCTCCACCGGACGTCTCGGCCACGAATACTACAACACTCTGGGCTATGTGCCTTACGATGCCGGCATAAACGAGAATGCCGCCCGTACACTGGAATACGCCTATGACGACTGGGCCATATACAAGCTCGCGCAGGCTCTCGGACGTCCGGAGAAGGAGCAGCGCAAATATGCCTTGCGTGCTCTCAACTACCGCAACCTCTTCGACAGCGAGTCGAATCTGATGCGCGGACGTAACCGCGACGGCAGTTTCCAGACTCCCTTCTCGCCGCTGAAATGGGGCGATGCCTTTACCGAAGGCAATGCCTGGCATTATACATGGAGTGTGTTCCATGACCCGCAGGGACTTATCGAGCTTATGGGCGGACGCGGCAAATTCACCGCCATGCTCGATTCCGTGTTCTCTGTGCCTCCGCATTTCGACGACAGCTATTACGGTTTCCCGATTCATGAAATCCGGGAGATGCAGGTGATGGACATGGGCAACTACGCCCACGGCAATCAGCCCGTACAGCATATGATCTATCTCTACGACTGGGCCGGCGAACCCTGGAAGACCCAGTACTGGACACGCGAGGTAATCGACCGCCTGTATACCCCGTACCCCGACGGCTACTGCGGCGACGAGGACAACGGCCAGACATCGGCCTGGTATGTGTTCTCCGCGCTGGGCTTCTATCCCGTGGCTCCCGGCACGGGTGAATACGCCATCACCTCGCCTCTGTTCAAAAAGGCTGTGATAAAGCTCGAGAACGGCAACAAAATCGAAATAAACGCTCCTGAAAACAGCAGCGACCGACGCTATATATCTTCGATAAAAGTCAACGGCGCCGACCTGGACAAGAACTATTACACCCACCGCCAGCTCAGCGACGGTGCCCGGATAGACATAGGCATGGACAGCAAGCCGGACTACAGCCGCGGTGTGTCGGAAGAGTCCGCTCCGTATTCGTTTACGAACGAACTTCGTTCCACTGCCGCAGGCCGCAAGATTCTCAGCGATAAAAGCAAGGAAAACAAGAAGAAATGAGCAGTCGAAAAATCTCTCCGGTAGCCTGGGTGCCGACGGCGTATTTCGCCATGGGTCTCCCCTTTGTGGTGGTGAACATGGTGTCGGTGCTCATGTTTGAAGGCATGGGCGTGGACAACGCGTCGATAACCTTCTGGACATCACTGATACTTCTGCCGTGGACCATCAAGCCGCTGTGGAGTCCGTTCCTCGAGGTTTTCGGCACCAAGAAAGCCTATGTCGTGGCTACACAGCTTCTGACCGGTGTGGCTTTTGGCCTGACCGCGCTCTCGCTCACATTCCATGAATTTTTCGCTCCGGCAGTGATATTCCTGGTAGTGGTGGCGTTCTCCGGCGCCACACACGACATAGCCTGCGACGGAGTCTATATGTCGGAACTGTCGACCTCCGAGCAGGCCCGCTACATAGGCTGGCAGGGCGCCTTTTACAATATCGCCAAGATAGCGGCGTCCGGCGGTCTGGTGTATCTTGCCGGCTGGCTGATCAACAGCTATCTGCCCGACGGAGGCGCGGCGGATGCGGTCGCGCGGATAGCCGCCAACCGCAAGGCATGGATCATGATAATGTGCATACTCGGCGCCGCGATGGTGTTGCTCGGCTTCTACCATATGCTGATGCTCCCTTCTGCGGCAGCCCGCTCAAAGCGTGGCGCGGTCGCAAAGCGCTCCCTGTCGGAGACGCTCGCCGAACTGTGGAGCGTACTGCGTCAGTTCTTCACCAAGCGGCATATAGTGCTCTATATCGTCTTCATACTCCTTTACCGTTTCGGCGAGGGCTTTGTGGTGAAGGTGCTGCCGCTGTTTCTGAAAGCCTCGCGCGAGAGCGGCGGTCTGGGACTGGACACCGGACAGATAGGTCTCTATTACGGCACCTATGGCGCCGGAGCCTTTGTGCTGGGTTCGCTGCTTGCCGGATATTACATCTCCGCGTCGGGTCTGCGCCGTGTGCTTTTCCGCCTGGTGTGCGCCTTCAACCTCCCGTTTGTGTTCTATGCCTTTCTGGCATGGCTCCAGCCTGAGCAAGGCTGGATAATAGCCTCCGGAATAGTACTCGAATGCTTTGGCTACGGTTTCGGTTTTGTAGGTCTGACGCTGTTCATGATGCAGCAGATTGCTCCCGGCCCGCACCAGATGGCCCATTACGCCTTCGCCTCCGGCATAATGAATCTGGGCGTGATGATTCCCGGCATGATGAGCGGATGGCTTGCCGATACAGTAGGCTATCTGATGTTCTTTATCGTAGTGATGATATGCACGGTGCCGGCATTCATAATGTGCCGCTTCGTGCCGTTCAGATACGACGACAAGGGCAATCTGCTTGAAGCCGAAGACGCCGCCTTGACAAACAATGAAGCAATTTGAATAATCAACAATAAGACAACCCTTTGTACGATATGAATAATTTTCCTTGGGAAGACCGCCCGTCGGGATGCGACGATGTGATGTGGCGCAGTTCCCGCAATCCGATTATAGGTCGCTATGACACCGCTGTGTCGAACTCTATATTCAACTCCGCCGTAGTGCCTTTCGGCGATGGCTATGCCGGAGTGTTCCGCTGCGACGACAAAGCGGTGAGAATGAATATTTTCGTAGGCTTCTCCTCTGACGGAGTGAACTGGAAAATCTCCGACACTCCCATCAGATTCGAGCCGGGAAACACACAGATGATCGACTCCGACTATAAGTACGACCCGCGTGTGACCTGGATCGAAGACCGCTACTGGATTACATGGTGCAACGGCTACAACGGCCCCACCATCGGCATCGGTTATACCTTCGATTTCAAGACATTCTATCAGTGCGAGAACGCATTCCTGCCCTTCAACCGCAACGGTGTGCTCTTCCCCTGCAAGTTCGACGGACGCTACGCCATGCTGAGCCGTCCGAGCGACAACGGCCATACGCCTTTCGGCGACATATTCATCAGCTTCTCGCCCGACATGAAATACTGGGGCGAGCACCGCTGTGTGATGAAAGTGGCTCCCTTCGAACAGAGCGCATGGCAGTGTCTGAAGATTGGCGCCGGGTCAGTGCCCGTGCTCACCGACGAAGGCTGGCTGATGTTCTATCACGGTGTGATACGTACCTGCAACGGCTACCGCTATTCGATGGGCGCGGCCATACTCGACCGTGAACAGCCCGAGAAGGTGCTGTGGCGTACGCGCGATTATATCCTCGCGCCTGCGGCTCCTTATGAACTCGTGGGCGATGTGCCCAATGTGGTGTTCCCCTGCGCAGCCCTGGCCGACGGCAACCGCATAGCCGTCTATTACGGAGCCGCCGACACCACTGTGTGCATGGCCTTCGGGCATATCGACGAAATTATTCAGTTTATAAAAGATCATTCGCTGTGATAAAGAAAGTTCTTGCCGCCGTGCTGTCGTCGGCAGCCCTGTGTGCAACCGCCGTGCAGCCTGCGGATACCGCCTTGCTCCGCTATGTCAATCCGTTTATCGGCACAACCAATTTCGGCACAACCAATCCCGGGGCGCTGGTGCCCAACGGACTTATGTCGGTGACTCCGTTCAACGTCACAGGCTCCGACAGCAACCGCTACGACAAGGATGCACGCTGGTGGTCGACCCCATACGATGTCACCAACAGCTATCTGACCGGATTCTCACACGTGAATCTGAGCGGGGTAGGCTGTCCGGAACTGGGGTCGGTGGTGACCATGGCCACAAGCGGACCGCTCGATGTGGATTACCGCAACTACGGCACCACATACAGCCGCGAGGCGGCTTCACCGGGCTACTATACGGCTTCGTACGACAAGTATGATATTCTTGCCGAGGCCACAGCCACGGCAAGAACATCGGTGGAAAGATATACCTTTCCGGCCGGAGAGGGCAACATACTGGTGAATCTCGGCATCGGTCTGACCAACGAGACTGGTGCCTCCATACGCCGCATTTCCGACACCGAGATAGCCGGAAGCCGTCTGATGGGGACGTTCTGCTACAATCCCGATGCAGTGTTCACTATGTATTTCGCCCTGCGGGTGAACAAGAAGCCCTCATCATCGGGTTTCTGGAAGAAGCAGCCGGTGATGCATGGCGTAGAAGCTGAATGGACTCCCGACAACGGCAAGTATAAAATCTATCGCTCGTACGGCCGCGAACTGTCGGGCGACGATATCGGCTACTGGTTTACATACGACAGCCTGGCGGCCGGCGAACAGGTGGAAGTGAGCGTTGCCGTGTCGTTCGTGTCGGAGGAAAACGCCATCGAGAATCTCGACAGCGAGCAGCATGGCACTGCGTTCGCCGATGTTCTGTCGCAGGCAAGAGACCAATGGGCCCGCCTTCTTGGCCGTATAGAGGTGGAGGGCGGCACCGACGAGCAGCGTACGGTGTTCTATACAGCCCTTTATCATACGCTGATTCATCCGAATATACTCCAGGATGTCAACGGACAGTATCCCAAGATGGAGTCGGGGGAGAACGGTGTCACCGAGCGCGACCGCTATACGGTGTTCTCGCTGTGGGACACTTACCGCAACCTGCATCAGCTCCTGACGCTTGTGTATCCTGAAAAGCAGTCCGACATGGTGAATTCCATGGTGGAGATGTACCGTGAGTGGGGCTGGCTGCCTAAATGGGAGCTTTATGGACGTGAGACATTCACCATGGAGGGTGACCCGGCTATTCCTGTGATTGTGGACACCTGGCGAAAGGGTCTGCGTGATTACGACATGGATCTGGCCTATGAGGCCATGAAGAAATCGGCCACGCTCTGTGGCAAGGAAAACCGCATGCGTCCGGATATCGACCCCTATATCGAACGGGGCTATATACCTCTGGGCATGTATCAGGGCGACAATTCCGGCGATAATTCAGTAAGTCACGCGCTGGAATATTATGTGGCCGACAACGCGCTGGCCTGGCTTGCCGAACAGCGTGGCGACAAGGATTTCGCCCGTCAGCTGCGGGAGCGTTCCAAAGGCTACCGCCATTATTATTCCAAAGAGAGCGGCACTCTGCGCCCAATCAACCAGGACGGCAGTTTTCTGACTCCTTTCGATCCTCGGCAGGGCGAGAATTTCGAGCCGGTGCCGGGTTTCCATGAAGGCAGTGCCTGGAATTACACCTTCTTCGTGCCGCATGACGTCGACGGACTGATACGGCTTATGGGCGGACGCAAGGAGTTTGTAAGAAAACTGCAGAGCGTGTTCGACCGCGGCCTGTATGACCCGGCCAACGAACCGGACATAGCCTATCCCTATCTGTTTACGAGAATCAAAGGCGAGGAGTACCGTACTCATGCCGAGGTCGCCGATTTGCTGCAGAAGCATTTCACCAACGCTCCCGACGGCATACCGGGCAACGACGATGCCGGCACAATGTCGGCGTGGGCGGTGTTCTCGATGATGGGATTCTATCCCGACTGTCCGGGTGTGCCTGAATATGCGCTGACTCTGCCGCTGTTCGACAAGGTGACAATACATTTGAATCCTGACTATTACGATGCCGATACTCTCACCATAGAGAGGTCGCCGGCCGACCGGATGTCGATCCGTCTGGGCGATCGTGAATGCGGTTACAGAATTTCGCATGACGATCTTATCAAAGGTCGCACGCTAAAATTCGGCGTCCCTGTGCGGCGGTAAGAGTCGCTTAGGCAAAGATAATTGCACGGTGGTTTGATGGGCGCAAAACCAAGCGCTGAAAAATTTTTATCAAATTTTTTCGTAAAAAATTTGGTGGTTTCAAAAAAAGTGCGTAACTTTGCATCGCTTTTGAGGGAGAGACCTCGGGGCGATTAAGGAGAATCGCTAGCTCAGCTGGTAGAGCACATCCCTTTTAAGGATGGGGTCCTGGGTTCGAGCCCCAGGCGGATCACT
>CAMWUD010000020.1 GCA_947177365.1 uncultured Porphyromonadaceae bacterium
ACTTTTTCGTGTTAACGTTTGTTAGAGATTAGTCTTACTTTTTGATTTTTCGAGGCTTACATTTTATGTTCTACAGCATACTTTTTCAGCACATTCTTTTTCGCATTCCTTCCACCTTCCATGCCATACTGAAAATTCCGTTCTACAGTTATTCCGATGAATCTGCGTTTCGCGGCTGACTATAGAACTATAAACCGTGGAAAACTCACGCGGATGCGCAGAGTTACGCAAAGATTAATTAAACCATTTGTCATTTATCATTTGTCATTTATCATTTATCAAAAAATCTCACGCAGAGTACCCCGATGGCTTTGCCATACCTTAAAAAGAAGAGAACAATCGAATTGTTCTATAGTAGGCGCAGAGTTACGCAAAGATTATTTAATTCATTTGTCATTTATCATTTATCATTTATCATTTGTCATTTATCATTTATCAAAAAAAACCTCACGCAGAGTACCCCGATAGCTTTGCCATAGCATAAAAAGAAGAGAACAATCGAATTGTTCTATAGTAGGCGCAGAGCTACGCAAAGATTATTTAAATCATTTGTCATTTATCATTTGTCATTTATCATTTGTCATTTGTCATTTACAATATATACAGCACGCACGCGTTATATATAATCAGAAAAGACTGCTGTAAGGCTTCGCCATACAACAATACCGATATAGAATAAGAAAAAAACACTCCAAGCCAGTCATGACTCAAAAAATACTGTTTATACTTGCATTCGTTCTGACGATGAACCTGCACTGCGCGGCACTCCCGCTGGAACATTATGCGGAGCAGTCGGCCTTGTCGTCCGGAAAATGGGTAAAGATAAAATTAGACAAAACCGGTCTCTACAGGATTACAACCTCAGAACTGAAGAAAATGGGTTTCAGCGACCCTTCGCGCGTACGCGTACACGGCTACGGCGGCTACCGGCAGCCCGACCTGCTTATTGCCGAGAATTACATAGACGACCTGCCGCAGCTCCAGAGCATAAACGATGCAAACGGTGTGATATTCTATGGACAGGGTCCGTACACACGCCAGCAGTACGTGTCGTATGACAAAATGCTCACTCATACACCAAGTGTATACAGCCAATACTCATACTATTTTCTGACAGAAAGCGACACAGACCTTCCGCCTATAGAAGAAACCGGTACTCCGGGCGCAAGTTCTCCTGCCACGACCTTCCTCGATGTTGTGCATCATGAACAAGAACTGATGTCGCCGGCCGAAGCCGGCACACAGCTGCTTGGAGAAGACTTCCGCTTCACCCCCTCGCGCACACTGACATTCCAGACACCGGATGCCGTGGACGGTGCAGAGGGCTGGTTCGAGTGTTCATTCGCCAGCGAAGTGTTCGGTGCGGCATCCACCTTGACCTTCACAGTCAACGGCACCGTGCTTGACGAAGTGGGCGAAGACCGCATATCAGCGGCAAATACCGACAGCCACTACTACGGTCGCGCAACAACCACCCGACATACCTATCCGCAGAAAAGCGACCGCCAACAGGTACAGATCACCTATAGCCCGGGAGCCACATGTCATGGCGCCTGGCTTGACTATGTGACACTGAACTACGAGCGCCGTCTACAACTGCCATCTTCAGGCTGGCTCGCCTTCAGCAGCACCTCACGCCAGCTTCAGCTGGGAAACGCAGGCAACGATGTGACCGTATGGGATGTGACCGACCCGCAGGACGCACTCAAAGTCAGAACTGAACAAAGCGGCAACAAGCAGACCTGGACCTCCGGAGGAATAGGCCTGCGTCACTACGTGGCATTCCGGAGCAATGCCACTTTCGATACGCCCGAGGCAGTAGGCAGCGTCAGCAACCAGAACCTTCACGGACTTGAAGCGGCCGACATGCTGATAGTGACATTCAGCCAGTGGCAGAGTCAGGCCGAGCGTCTGGCCGCCCACCACAGAGAAGGCCCCGACACACTGACAGTGCATGTAGCCGACATCAACGAGATATACAACGAGTTCGGCAGCGGCGCTCCCGACGTGAGTGCCCTCCGCAAGATATGCAAGATGCTCTACGACCGGGGCAACGCCGTCGGCCGGCCGCTCCGTTACGTGCTTCTGATGGGCGCGTCGACATTCGATGAACGGCATATACTTGAGGCCACACGGGCATCGAGGCCATACACCATCCCGAGCTGGCAGACCAAGAACATGTCGCAGGTACTCAGCGACAACGACGGCTACGGCACCGACGACTTCACCGGCATGCTCGAGGACTTCGAGGGCAGCATGCTCGCGGCGGCCAAAATCTCAGTAGCCGTAGGCCGCCTGCCGGTACGCAACGCCACCGAAGCCAAAAACATTGTGGACAAACTGCTGCAATACGCCAACGAATCAAAACGAAACACATGGCGCAACCGCGTGATGCTCATAGCCGACGACGGCAACAACGGCGTCCATCTGCTCCAGAGCGAACGCTTTGTGCAAAACCTGCGCAAGAACCCGGACCAGCAGAACATCTTCACCAAAATATATATAGACGCATACGACTATGCCAGCTCGATACCGCTCGTGGCCCGTGAAGAAATGTTCCGTGCCCTCGACGAAGGCGTGATGTGGTGGAACTTCGTAGGCCATGGCAACCCTTATAAGTGGACAGGCAACGACATCCTCACCTACAACGACATCAACAACGCCTACTGGCGCCAGATACCGGTGATCTACGCCGCCACCTGCGACTTCCTCCGCTGGGACTCCAACATAACCTCCGGCGGCGAGATACTCTTCTTCGAGCGCAACGGAGGCTGCGCCGCGATGATAAGCGCCACACGTCCGGTGAACATCTCCGACAACGGCTACCTGACCAACGCCATGGGACACAGTCTGGCACGCCGCGATGAAAAAGGACGTATCTACCCTATCGGCGAAATCTACCGCTGGGCGAAAAACAACCTCTACAACGACAACGGCAACCCGCTGACCGGCTCGAACCAGAACAAGCTCCGCTATGTGCTCATGGGCGACCCGGCCATGCGTCTGGCCATGCCCGACAATATAGCCCGGCTGGACTCCATCAACGGACAGGCCGTGAACGGCAGTGACAGCGACAACCAAATCAAAGCCCGGTCGCTGTCGCGAATCAGCGGAAGTGTGACAGACCCGGTAAGCGGCGAAATCCTGAGCGGCTTCAACGGCACACTCTATTACGACCTCTATGACGCCGAATTTTCGCGCACGACACTCGGCCACGGCGACAACGGCGGCTTCGACCAGCCCAAAATCACCTACGAAAACATGGGCGGCCGTCTGGCCTCCGGTTCGGCCAAGGTCACAAACGGCAAATTCAGCTTCATCATAGCCATGCCTGAAGAAGTAGCCCAGATATGGCGTCCGGCCACTCTCAACATGCATGCCATCGACGAGACCGCCGAAAAAGCCGAAGCACCGCTCGTCGACGCCGCCGGTGTCAACAGCGACATATATGTATATGACATCGACAACGATGTGGCTCCCGACACGCAGGCGCCCAAAATCGAATGGCTGGCCATCAACCATCCGAACTTCACTCCGGGCGCCACAGTGCACTCCACGCCAATGATACTGGCACGTGTAAGCGACGACCGTGGCATCAACCTCTCCACATCCGGCATCGGACGCCAGATGAGCATCACCCTCGACGGCAAGACCACATTCACCGATGTAGCCCAATACTATACACCGGACTCCGAGGGCATAAGCGCAGGCGAAATAGCCTACCCCATGAGCACCCTCACCGACGGCAATCATGAAATCAGTCTGCGTGTATGGGACACTGACGGCAACTATACCGATGCAAGCGCCGAATTCTTCGTCAGAGCCGATGCCGCGCCCGAGATATACGATGTCTACACAGATGCCAACCCGGCGCACACCGAAGCGAATTTCTATCTGAACCACAACCAGCCCGACGCCACACTGACTGTCACTGTCAGCGTATATACACTCAACGGCAATCCGGTATGGTCCGATACACAGACCGCCCGCAGCGACATGTTCCTCACCCAGCCCCTCACATGGGACCTGACCGACAGCGCCGGACGACGTGTCGGACGCGGCATCTACGTATACCGCGCCACCATATCGAACGGAGGCGAAAGCCATACAACCGCATCGCGCAAACTGGCCGTCGCGGCATATTGACAGAAACGTCCTGCCGTGTCCGGAGAGGTCAACAACACGCATGAAATTTCTCAGATTCAGAAAAAATCAGTAACTTTGCAGACCATGAACGACAATAAACCTACAAAATCGCCATTGCTGCCGGAGCCGACACTGCGCCGGCTGCCGTGGTATCTGGCTATTGTCGGCACCATGCACAAGGCCGGAATCGAATTCGTATCGTCGACCCGCATCGCCGAAGAAAGCAATGTCGATGCCTCGCAGATTGCGAAAGACCTTTCGTTTCTCAACATCAAAGGCAAGACCCGCATAGGCTACGAAGTGGCATCGCTCGAAAAAGAACTGAGAGAATTTCTCGGCTTCATGGAACCGCACAGAGCCATAATGGTAGGCAGCGGCTCTCTGGGCGCAGCCCTGATACATGACTCCGGCCTCCAACGCTACGGACTTGACATTGTGGCAGGCATAGACGTAGACCCACGTCTGGTAGGCTGCGACATCGCAGGCATACATATATTCCATCCCGACGACATGGAGCGGGTGATCAGCGAACGCGATGTCACAATAGGCATAATAGCCGTGCCGGCGAACTCCGCGCAGGATATGGCCGACCGTCTGGTCGAAGCCGGCATCAAGGCTCTGTGGAATTTCACGCCGCGCCGTCTCAGAGTGCCCAAGGACGTGGTCATAACAAACACATCTATTTATTCACATCTGGCGGTAATGTACAACCGCCTGCGCCAGCAATGAAAGCCATATTAAGCAGCATCGAATCTCTGGACAGGCCGCTGCCCGGAATCAGACTGATAGCAGACTCGGCGATAGGCCGTCAGCGTGAGCCCTACTGGCTGGACACCGAGTGCGGCCACGATCTCACCGCCCTGCTGTGTCCGTGCTACCGCATCGGACGTCTGGGCAAAAACATCGACCGCCGATTCGCAGCGCGTTATATCGACGCATTCACACTCGCGGCTCTGATAATACCCGGCAGACATGCCGACAAACCGCTGATGACCGAGGAAATTTTCCTGGCATCGACCAACGCACTCATTCCAGGCGACGACCTTCCCTTCGGTCCGGAAATACCGGAAAGCGTGACAATGTGTTCCGGAACCGGAAGTCTGGAATTCAACCCGTCGGACTTTGTCTGCAATGCCGTATCCCGCCTTTCGGCTTTCATGACATTCAAGAACGGCGACCGGCTGATAGACTGCAGCCGCAGCATCCGCGCTACTGTAGCCCCGCGGACAAGCATAAACGCGACACTGGACGGAAAAGAAATACTCAAAATAAAAATACTCTAAACCGGAAGCATAAAGGCTGCCGGAATAAACCAGACATAAAAAACTCAACAACACAAAGCATAAGCAATACAGTGCAATGAAAGCCAACCTGATAAACATACTGCTCATAGCCGGAGCCATGACCGGAGCAACAGAAGCATCGGCTCTGCCTCTGAGCCATTTCAGCACACAGTCGCGGCTAAACAGCGGCAAATGGGTAAGAATAAAAGTAAGCCAGACCGGCATGCAGTCGATTACATTCGACCAGCTGCGCGAATGGGGCTTCCAGGATCCGTCGAAAGTCGCAGTATTCGGTTTTGGCAATATCGAACTCAACAGCACCAACAGTCTGTCGGACGACCTGCCCGACGACCTCAGCCAGACAGCGATGCTCACCGGCAACGACCGTATAATATTCTACGGAGAAGCCACACACCGGCTAAATCCGATGTCGTACAACTCCCTTGAATATATCCATAACATATACGACAACTACGGATACTACTTTCTGAGCGACTGCGAGAGCCCCAAGCCACTGACCTATAAAAACTATTATCCCGCCTACAACACAAGCATACAAAGAACAAACCACTACTTCGCCCAGATAATACAACCCGACGACCACAACCACATGTCCGGCGGCGCATACTGGCTCGGCCCCGAGCTCAGCAGCGAGTCGACTGTGGAATATACATTTCCGGTGAAAGGCTATCAGGAAGGCAGCGGTCTGGTGCAATACGGCACCATGGGCTACACCTTCGTTGCCGCGAACGAAAACGATACGACATCGGTCAACGTCATACAGCCTGCAAACGTAACGGTACCCTATGTCAACAACCGCTACACATCGCGCACCGGCAGCCAGACCACATACTTCAACAGTTCCAACGGCACTGCCCGCTTCCGTGCAGGCAGCAGCGACCTCCAGGACGCCAGCATCACATACGGCTTCAGACTTCATCCGAAGACCAAGGCGCCAAGATTCGCCGCGATGAAAAGCGCATGGGTCATATATCCGCGCCGCAACGACATGTACGGAGAAAGCCAGATGGCCATGACATTCACAAGCACCTCGGCCAAACAGAACTTCAAAATCGCCAGCCCGGGCAAAGTGGAAGTATGGAACATAGGCGACCCGCTCAACATCTATGCCTACCAGACAGCCTACAGCAAATCAGAAGGCGCCACCATCGGCAGTTTCGACAAGCAATACAGCATAGGCCTCTCATCGGGACGACTGATTGCCTTCGACCCGGCGGCAGACCTGCACACACCGGAATTCGACGGCGTCGTTCCCAACCAGAACATACACGGCGACGAGACACCTGACATGGTGATAATAACCACCGAAGAGCTATACGACGCCGCATGCGAGCTCGCCGACATACACCGCAGCCATGGCAGCAAGATAAACGTATACACCCATCAACAGGTGCTGAACGAATTCGGCAGCGGCGGAGCCACCCCCATGGCCTACAGACTTATGGCGAAGATGTTCTACGACCGTAACCCGCAGCAGTTCCGCAGCCTCCTTCTTTACGGTCCCACGACATGGGACTTCAGAAGCATGTACATGCCGGAAAGCGAAAACCTGCTCACATTCCTCGCCGACAAAGAAGCCCACTACAAGGAAATGTCGGCGAACTTCAGCAACGACTCCTACTTCGGCATGCTTGAAGACAACTACGATGCCACAGCCATCGAACGTCAGACACTGAATGTCGCAGTAGGACGTCTGAACGTGCCCAACAACGGTACCGGCCATGACATAAACATCAAAATCCGCGACTACATGGACAATCCGCTCGACCCGGCAATCTACGCGCGCATGCTCGTAATCACCGGCAACGGAGACGCCAACGCCCACTTCTACCAGGGTCAGACCGTGGCCGACAACACCGTGGCCTCGAACCCCGCCTTCACTCCCACACGCGCACATATCAGCCTGTATCCCATAAGCAACAAGAAAGCGGACTTCACTACAAAGAAAGCAATCGCAGCACTCTACGACGGACAGGGCTTCTTCGACTACTCCGGCCACGGCGACGAGAACAACCTCGGAAGCGGTGACGCAATCGTATGGCAGAAAGCCACCTCATCGAGTCTGACAAACAGCAAGCTGCCGATTACAATGCTCTCCACCTGCTCGGCCTACAACCTCGACCACGGCAACAACGACATAGCCACCTCACTGACCTTCAAGGCAGGCGCCGGAGCCATAGCCACAATCGGAGCATGCCGCAAGGTGTATCTGGCTTACAACGGCATATTCAACTCGGCTATCGCAGAGAGCTACGCCGAATCAAAACCCGGCTCCACAATCGGCGACATGTTCATACAGGCGCGACACGCGGCCATCACCAACTGCAGCAACAATCAGGACGCACTGGCAAACACCATGTGCTACAACCTCTGCGGCGACCCGCTGACTACAATACCCGTACCCGACTACACCGCCGCCATAAGCACCATCGACGGCAAGACCCCTTCGGCCGACAACAAAGTAGCCGTAGCTCCCGGCAATCTGTTCACCGTAAGCGGCAGCATAGTCGATGCCCAAGGCAACACAGTGAACGCATTCAACGGCAGCATCCGCGCGATAGTGTACGACGGGCCATCGGACATCAAACAATACATCACAGCCGGCTGCGACACCGTGCGCACCATCCAGCTTGAAGAAGACATCCTCGCTGAAATCGGCGGACGCGTGGAAGCGGGCAAGTTCAGCATCGACATGTGCCTGCCCCAGCCCCGCATCGCCGGACTGCGCAACCGCATAATACTGTCGGCCCTCTCCGATGACAACGGCAAAAAGACCGGCGCCCTCGGATACACCAACGACTTCCTCATCGACCTCAACGCCGAAGAAACAAATCCCCAGCAGGGCAAAACTCCGGTGATAAGCAGCATGTATATAAACACTCCTGAATTCCGCAACGGAAGCGAGCTGACAACCGACATCACAAACACTTTCTACGCCATAGTGGACGTATTCGGAACTGGTATCAGCAACTCCACCGCCATGATAGGCGCAACCCCACGCCTGACTCTTGACGGCAAACGCGACCTTTCAGGCATAGGTTCAAGTTTCTCCGTCAACGAAAAAGGACAGTATGTATTCTCGCTCCCGCTCAACAGCGAGTTCACCGCCGGATATCACAACCTGAAATTCTCTCTGTCGAATACTCTCGGTGAATCCGCCTCGCGCAGTATCAGTTTCCTTGTAGTGCCTGTCAACTACAATGTGGACATAAAGACAGCCGAAACCACAGCCACCGAATCAGTCACCATAGAAATCGACAGCGACACAAACCAAGGCAGCAACCGACTGCTCATCAGCGATGCCCTCGGCAATACGGTCTTCTCTGCCGCCGATGTCAACTTCCCATACAAATGGAATCTCAAGGACTCCCAGGGACTTGATGTAGCCGACGGCGTATATCATGCCACTGTAATGGTGGCCGATGCAAAAGGACACGGCGCCTCTCAGCCGGCACGCATAGTAGTGGTGCGGAACTGATGTGCTAACATAAACGACGTGCGGACACTCCGGTAAGAGCTGTCCGCACGTCGTGTTTTTGTACTGCCGGGTAATCAGCGGATATTCACCTTTACAGTCGCTGCTGCGGTTTTTACTATATACAAACCGGGCATCGCCACACTTACAGAACCGCAGACCTCAGCCACCTTCACTCCCTGAAGAGTATAGACCTCTATGAGTCCGGGAGCTGTGATGCAGTTGCCTTCGACATTAAAGCCGTCGGCACTGATTCCTGCCACAGAACTGGTATTGACCAAAGTCCTGCCGGTATATCCGTTCAATGTGTAGATACCGTTGTTGATGAAATCGAAATCACCGCTCTGGCCCTGGCCATTGAAAATAATCATCGGCTTCACCATCACATCCGATGAGTCGAACGTCATATGGTAATACTGCACACCATCCACGGCAATCAGGCTCGTAGGCTTGCCGGGCCATGCGCCGAGATACTCCTTGTTGGCATTTCCGGCATCCCAGAAGTAAGCGTTGACAGCACTCCACGGACATCCGTCCTTGAGCAGATAGGCGTTGATGTTGCCGCTCACAGGCTGCGGGTCGGGATCGGGATCCGGCAGCGGGTCGGGGTCAGGCTGGGGATCTGGATCCGGCAGCGGGTCGACAACCGCACCCTGGCGCAGCTTCGCGATATCGGCGAGCGCATAAGTGATATTGTCGAAATCGTCCTTTTCATGCGAAGTGGAATTGTCCTTTCCATATGGTTCGAACACATTGTCGACCATCGACGGGTCATGGGGCACACAGTCGATACCCGACTCACCTCGCGAGCCTACCACACGCGCTCCTATGCCGTTGGCCTCAAGCCACTGACGGTTGATTCCAAGCACCGACAGAGGTATCGACATCTCGTAGAAAGTATCATACTCATAATCGTGGGACTTGAGTCCGGCCGGTGTGCCGGCTTTGAGATTATCGTAGCAGGCAGGGTCGTATATGCTCTGAAGCACAGACGGGTCGGACTTCAGTTCACCGGGATTATACCATTCGGCGGTCTGGTTCTGACGCCACAGATGCGAAGGCGCGAAACCGTAGCCCATGGCATATTTTATTCCGGCAGACTTGAATGTGGTGCAACCGGCGCCGTAATTGGTGTCTCCGGCCGCATTGACAGCCTTGAACATGGCAGGCTCGCCTTGCCCCGCCTTGGCGCTCATGTAGAATATACGGTCGACATGCGACTCGAAAGTCACGCCGCTCTTGGAATCTTCCCGCCAGATGCAGTTGCCGTTTTCAAGGCGTCCGCTCATGCCCGGTGCCGAGGGATTGATACTGAGAGTGACTATCATAGGCACATCGCCGATACGTCCGCCATCAGTCAGCGGGCCATCGCCGGGGCGTGCCCAGGTGTCGCCGGTGTTGACGCACTGCCATGCAAGATAAAGGTTGCTGTCGTCCCACGCCGCATAGAGCGCATAGAGGTCAATCACGCAGTTCTCGTGGCTTCCGCAGAAAGTGGTACACATGTCGTTGGCACCGGCAGTGGCTATGAGCATGTCGTCGGACCAATCGTCGAATTTTCCATCGACAGTCACAGAGGCAGCCTTTCCGACTGATCCTCCGGCATTTGTGGAGTAATAGGCACGGCTCTCGACCGGATCCGCCGCCATTGCCCCCATAGCGGTGCAGAGGCTTACGGCGGCTAAATAGTACTTGAATATCATAAAATTGATGGTATTAAACAAGTAAGTTGATAATGAGTGGATTTTTTGATGCACCAAAATTAGTAAATTTTTATGAGAATTCACTATCTTTGCAAACTAAATCGACCAATAGCACGTATATATCATATGGACAATACAAATTCCAAAAAAGAAATAGTAGTGAGCGGCATTCGCTCAACCGGAAATCTTCATCTTGGCAACTATTACGGCGCCCTGCGGAAATTCGTCAGCATTCAGGACGACTATGACTGCAACTTCTTCATAGCCGACCTTCACGCACTGACCACCAACCCCGAGCCTGAACAGCTTCACGCCAACGTGAAGAATATTCTGGCCGAATATCTCGCAGCAGGCCTCGACCCTGAAAAAGCCACGATTTTCGTTCAGAGCGACATACCGGAAATATCCGAGATGTACCTGCTGCTGAACATGCACGTAGGCATCGGCGAGCTGATGCGCACCGCATCGTTCAAAGACAAGGCACGCAAGGCTCTCGGAATCGGCGCCCCTGCCGCCGGCGAAGCCGACGACGAAAACTTCGAGCACCAGATTATCGGCGCCGAAACCAACAAACGCGTCAATGCCGGACTCCTCACCTACCCCACCCTGATGGCGGTGGACATACTGATACACAAAGCCACCAAAGTGCCTGTAGGCAAAGACCAACTCCAGCACCTTGAACTTACACGACGCTTCGCCCGCCGCTTCAACTCTTTCTACGGCGTAGACCTCTTCCCCGAACCGACCGACTTCAACTTCGGCGGCGCCCCCGTAAAAGTACCCGGCCTTGACGGAAGCGGCAAAATGGGCAAGAGCGAAGGCAACTGCCTCTACCTCATCGACGAGCCCAAAGCACTGCGCAAGAAAGTGATGCGAGCCGTCACCGACGACGGCCCCCACCCCGGCCAGCCGATGAGCGAGCCGGTGGCTAATCTGTTCACGCTGCTCGAACTGACATCGACACCCGACGTGGTGACACACTTCCGCCAGGCTTACGACGACGGCACACTCCGCTACGGCGACCTCAAAAAACAGCTCGCCGAAGACATTCTGGCCGTCACCACCCCCATCCGCGAGCGTGTGAGCGACATTCTCGCCGACGACGCATACCTCAACCGCGTTGTCCGCGAAGGTGCCGAGAAAGCACGCGCACGTGCCGCCGCAACTCTGGCGGAAGTACGTCAGGTAATGGGATTCAGATCATTCTAAACATCTCCTCAAGCCATGCACGAACATCCGGAAAACGACCTCCAGTACAAAGGCCTGAACGTAAACTCAGGCGTGGCACAGCCGCCGCAAGTCAACCCTTATGCCGCCAAACGGCCCAAACGCAAACCCCTGCCGTCGGCCGGCGAACTCGTCGAAGGCATACTGCGCGGCGACGTGACAATGCTCAGCCGTGCCGTGACCCTCGTGGAAAGCATCAACCCCGCTCACCAGGCCATTGCACAGGAAGTGATTGAAAAATGCCTGCCTTACAGCGGAAAATCACGACGCATCGGCATCACCGGAGTGCCGGGAGCCGGCAAATCCACTTCAATCGACGTATTCGGTCTGCATGTGCTCCGTCAAGGCGGCAAACTGGCCGTCCTGGCCATAGACCCGTCGAGCGAACGCACCAAAGGCTCCATACTCGGCGACAAAACCAGAATGGAAAAGCTCTCGCAGCATCCCGATGCCTTTATACGTCCTTCACCCTCGGCAGGCTCGCTCGGCGGAGTGGCTCGAAAGACCCGCGAGACCATCGTACTCTGTGAAGCCGCCGGATACAACAACATCTTTGTCGAGACCGTAGGTGTAGGTCAGAGCGAGACCGCCGTACACTCCATGGTGGACTTCTTTCTGCTGATACAGCTCGCCGGCACCGGCGACGAACTGCAGGGAATCAAACGCGGAATTATGGAAATGGCCGACGGCATCGTAATCAACAAGGCCGACGGCGACAATATCGGACCGGCCCAGCTGGCCCAGGCACAGTTCCGGAGCGCACTGCATCTGTTTCCGCCGACAGAGTCCGGATGGCAGCCCGAAGTACTCACATACTCAGGCTACTTCGAACTCGGCATTGCCGAAGTATGGGACATGATCGACCGCTACTTCGCCTATGTCGAGGGCAACGGCTACTTCGAACGCCGCCGCCAGCAGCAGTCCCGCTACTGGATGTTCGAGACCATCGACGAGCATCTGCGCGCAAACTTCTACAACAACCCCGAAGTGGCGGCCCTGCTCGATGACAACGAAGCCATGGTGCTTTCCAACCGCCGCAGCTCGTTCATAGCCGCACGCGAAGTTCTTGACTTTTATTTCAAATCTCTCAGACAATGAAACGATTACTCTCCATCACCATGATGCTTGTCGCGGCAGTGATACTGTCGGCGGCAGCTTTTGCCAAAGGTACTCCCAAGGCAGTAATCAGTGAGAAAAGTTTCGACTTCGGCACTGTGAAGCAGACCGATAAAGCCGTGACCCACGTATTTACCCTCACAAACGAAGGCGATGCCCCGCTGGTAATCATCTCGGCCAGCGCATCATGCGGCTGTACCCGCCCGACATACACCGCCGAACCGATAGCGCCCGGTGCCAAAGGCGAGGTGAAAGTCACCTTCATCCCCACCGGTCAGCGTGGCGAAATCAACAAAGAGGTGAAAGTACGAACCAACGCTCCCGAGGCCAAACGCCTTACGCTGCGTATAACCGGCACAGTGACGCCATGAAAGTCTATACCCGTGGCGGCGACAAAGGCCGCACTTCGCTTGTAGGCGGCACACGTGTGGCGAAGAATCATCCGCGCATCGAAGCCTACGGCAGTCTCGATGAGCTGAACTCCTGGCTCGGACTTGTCATCTGCCAACCCGAAGAGCTTCCGGCGGAAGTCACCGACACTCTGCTTGGAGTACAGAACCGTCTGTTCGACATCGGCACCATACTTGCCACCGAGTCCGACAGCAAATGGCAGCCGGAACCGCTGCCACTGTCGGCGGTGGAGGAACTCGAGGCCGCGATTGACCGGCTGGATGCAAGCATTCCGGCGCACAATCAGTTTATACTGCCCGGAGGCTGTCAGGCTGCCGCCCGCGCACAGGTGGCCAGGACAGTGGCCCGACGAGCCGAAAGACTGCTTATCACGCTGACCGACAGCATGGAAGTATCACCTGAGATACTTGCCTACATCAACCGTCTGAGCGACTATCTGTTTGTCGTGGGTCGTGCTGCGAATTATTTCAATGGCCGCGATGAAATATTTTGGCATAAATCTTGTTAGTGTATATACATCCATAAAAGACAACAAACAATAAAACCAAATAACTATGTACTGGACACTTGAACTTGCATCAAAGCTTGAAGACGCACCGTGGCCTGCAACCAAAGATGAACTCATCGACTATGCGATGCGTTCCGGCGCGCCTCTGGAAGTAATCGAAAATCTTCAGGAAATCGAAGATGAAGGCGAAACCTACGAAACCATCGAAGACATCTGGCCCGACTATCCAAGCAAAGAAGACTTCCTTTTCAACGAAGAGGAATATTAAGCTGCCACATTGCGCATAACAACTTATAAAACAATGGACAAGCAAAGCAACATTTGTTTGTCCATTGTTGTTTCTATTCGATTTTACACTGTCAGACCGTGAAATTTGTTTGTCCAAAAGAAGAAGAGTGTGTGTAGGATTATACTCTTCTTCTATAGATGTTTAAGAGGAAGAGTCAGCGTTACCACAAACCTGCCTCAATTGAGGGACAAAATCATTTGTTTGTCCAAATTACACTACACATAATCATCCTCCGGAATATTCATCTTTTCCGTAAGGAAGGTGAATATTTCCTCAATAAGGAAGACGAATATTTCGGATTTGTTACTGGGAAGTCTTTAGTCGGATGTCGATATGGTTGCCACGAACCCAGAGTCCGTATCCGTCAATATGAAGTTGCACATCATCTCTGCCCCATGGGCCGATTTGTGCACCGTCAATATATAGGAAACCTTCGGCGTCGAAATTCACTTCAGCTTCTATAGAGCCTGTGATATGGAACGTCAAAATGCCTTCTTCCGTGCCTTCTGCATCATAGCTTACTTCGACATCGATATAATCATTCTCGGTGTTCACTTCAATTCTTCTCACGTAATAATCGTGAAGCATCTCATTTTCTTCCAGTACCTCATATCCCAAGAATTCTGAAAGAGTATCGAGCCCGCTGACTTTGTCACGAACCATAGGGTCCACAGCCCATCCAGTGCCCCAATTCTGATGAGAGCGAAGACTTTCTCCCAGCCATGTCATTACAGCGGTATGTCTCAAATACGGATCTTTCAAGAAATCAGCGGCTTCTTTTGCATAAGCGGCATTTATATATTCTTTGTTCACGCCCCAATATAGGCTTGACAACTTAAGGCAGAGCGCACCATAATATGGCAACTCCGTGCGGATAGGGTATGCCATCCATGCAGCACAGCGCAGCAGTGCCTCATGGTCGTGGACCCACATATTTGGATGCTTTTGCCAGTTTCTCTCTATCTCACTTGCTGGCATTCCCATGCTCTGCATGATGAATGACTCGATGAAAGGCCGTGGGCTGTCATCAGGATAGAGTTTCGTTTTCTCATCTGTCGGATGGATTCTGGATGCCGGTATGATGTAGTCTCGATTACGGTTCTTTGTAATGTCGTCTGAGGCAGACGCTTCAGATTTTTTGAATTTATTCAGCAATTTGTCTAATACCTTGGATTGCTCATCGGTCAAAACTCGTCCGCTATGTCCTCCGCTCCAATCAAAATCCGGGATACTATCCTGCAACAGCGATAGCCCGGGATATTTGGCATCTTGATTGGGGTTAAAAGCTATCATAGGAACCAGATCGACATAATATTTCTTCCGGTCTGCCCCAGCCCAATCATCGCCTTCATAGCAATCTGAGGACACAAGCCCTTCCATCACGATTCCCGCTTTGTCATCCCCTACACGCATCAATATGAATCGGTCTCCGAAGCCCACGTGTTCGTAATCCCACACACTCCAATTAAAAAACTTCTCACGGAAGGTGCATAGCCCATCAAACCATTCTTCATAATCTGATTCCTTTACGCTTGAAATGTTTGGATTCCACATAAGAACCACCGTATTCTTGTACTTCATACCTGTCAGTTTGAATGTTCACAGCTTAAATTTCCGAGATAAAACAATGTATTACAGCTCATTAAATACACTATTCCAAATAAGCATATTTGAATATGCTTATTTGGAATAAACAATAAACTTACTATAATCCATATATCGTTCTGGTTTGGTTAATGGTATTCTCCCCAACGGTATAGGCATAACAAGCAATTGGAATAAAATGTAATATCAACCCGTTCAAATCTTTAGTTCCCTCCTCAGTTATAGAGGTGACTACAGCGCTCCCAAGATTATTCTTTCCCATGAAATAGGATAATGATTTAAGGTCTCCAGGTTTATTGTAGAATTGATTTGACCATTTTATTTCTACGGCCCAATATGGCTTTTGCTTGGCGATATTAAGTCCGACAATATCCACCTCTCCCTGTTGTTTGCCCTGTCGCCAATTTGCATATCTTAGCTCTACACCCTGACGGGGGAACCACTGGGAATATACAGCAGTTTCGACCATGTCGCCAATTTCATCACTTAGCTCGCATATTGGCTCAAAAAGGGCACATCTTAGCGATGGATTAGTAAGGTAGATTTTAAACTGTGTCTCGCGCTGATATTTTTTCGCTGTATCATCAGTTCGTCTTACTACCTTTATCAGGAATGCCGCTTCAAGATAGTTGATGTATTTTTTTAGGGTTTCTTTCTGAATACCGGATTCTTTTGAAAGTTTCTCATAACTGAACTGAGCACCTGAGTGGTAAGCAATCATTGTGAACAGGGAGTTCAATTCTTGCACGTCACTGATTCCATAAAGGCTTGGCAAATCGCGAAGAAGCACTTTATCAATGATATCGTGACGTATGAACTGTCCGGGATTTTCCCTGATTTTTTGAGAAAATACAACCTCGGGATAACCGCCGTAGTTTATGTAATCAATAAACAGTTCGTTAAGTTTGTTAATGTCTATAGAAGTATATACATGAGAATCGAATCCATTAAAAGACAGTGTTCTGGGTATGATAATATTGGAGTAATCTTTCAGATGAATGTATTCATAGAAAGTAAGTGGAGGCAAATTGAAATCAGTAAATCGACCTGCTCCACTCTCATCACTCCTTTTCTTCAATTCGGCGGCCGCTGAGCCGGATGCAACAAACTTTACATTGCGATATGTGTCCACAAGTGACTTTAGTTCTACCTCCCAGTCCTTCAGGTACTGAATCTCGTCAAAGAAAACATACATTCGCTCCTGATTTGGCACTTTGCCTACTATGCCGCAAGCAAGTGTGAAGAGCTGTTCAAGATATATTTTATTGAAGATTGGTGTTTCGACAGAAATATATATTATGTTTTGAGGTGGCACCCCATCATTAATTAGGGCATGGATTGCGTGGAGCATCATTACTGTTTTACCGACTCGTCGAGGGCCCATCAAAATCAGTGCTCTCCGCGGATCCGTTGCTTGAACCAACGGATAAAAAATCTTTAGGTAAAGACGAGGCGACATTTCTGTATATTCCGATGGTATATCACCCTCTGTCCACCACGGATTTTCAACCTTTAGCCTGCCGATTATTTGTTTTTCTAATAGTTCAGTATACTCCATAAGCCATTATTTTTTTTTGCAAAGATATCCATAATATTCCATATAAGCAATGTTGAGTGGGCTTTTTTGGTAACTTTATATTAAAATAAGCTGCAATTAATCTGAGAATTCATTTATTTAATTTTGACAGGATAATTCATTTGTTTGTCCCATTTGTTTGTCCCGGCTGAATTTGATACCCTTGTGTTATTTTATGACCTCAGATGTCGCAGATTATTTATCCACATTTCATTACGTTTTGCGTAAGTTACTGATATAGTGACGTAAGGCGTCTTTTCAACGAGGAGGAATACTAATCTGCTTAAAGCATATAATTACCTATAAATCAATGGGCAAGCAAAGATAAATTTACTTGCCCAAATTTCACTACATAAAATTATCCTCCGGAATACCTTCATTATGTGTCTGACAAGGTATCCCGGAGGAAATTTCAGAAGATGCGCGTGGAAGATTAGGCCGGCTCGATGTCCTCTATGGTTCAAGTGAACCGAATTTATTTAATTTTTAACCCCGTCCATTTTTAGTGGACAGTAGTGTTTTGTGGTAATATGTTTATAGCTTTTGCGGTAATTCATTTTTGATTTTTGTGATATGTGTCCATTGCCATAGCCACGGAAACCGCGTCAATATAAAAACGTGTCAGAATAATCTTTTAAAGCTTATCCTGACACGCTCTTTTTCGCAGCGGTTCAATCTTTTAGGTTATTCTGATACAGTCTCGTGGATAGCGAGGAGATAACGTTTTAACAGTTTTCGTTTTGCAGTGTTATACAAATATATTACTTTTGTTCCACAAATAATATCAAACGTTATGAACACAGCATCAGTCCCCCGTAAGCAGACCTCTTTCCGCCTGAGCGAGACTCTTCTTGCAAAATTGCAGGAAGAAGCCCGGCGTCATAACAGAAGCCTGAACAATCTCGTGGAGAGTGTGCTTATGGCATTTGTTTCAGACCATCCCAACAAGACGACACAGGCAGCGATGAAGGAAGCGGAGACTGCAGACAATCTCGAGACTCTTGATATGAAAAGTTTCCGCAACTTTGTTGACTCGTTATGAATGAACTTAAACTAACATCC
The DNA here is from genome assembly GCA_947177365.1 of uncultured Porphyromonadaceae bacterium. Classification (GTDB taxonomy): domain Bacteria; phylum Bacteroidota; class Bacteroidia; order Bacteroidales; family Muribaculaceae; genus CAG-873. The sequence continues at coordinate 18,423 of CAMWUD010000020.1, forward strand.
CAGTTTAAGAAAGACCTCAAACGCTATAAGCGCAAGGCGGCGGTCATCGACAAATTGGAAAACATACTTAACCTGCTGGCCGAAGGATTGCCTGTCCCTGAAGAAAACAGACCCCATATTTTGACCGACAATTATAAAGGATATATGGAGTGTCACGTGGAAAGTGACACTCTGCTGATTTGGTTGGATAATGAAGTCGGAATAATCAAGTTGGTACGCTTCGGCTCCCACTCTGAATTATTCTGATTATTATGGCGACAGATAAACTATCCGAAGGAATAAAGCGGCA
>CAMWUD010000021.1 GCA_947177365.1 uncultured Porphyromonadaceae bacterium
AGACCATCAGTCTGCTGCCGGACTTCCAGTTTGCCGGTGCGGCAGGTCTCGATTGCGGCAACTGCTACCAGTCAGTGGATTTCGCCCGCCGCTCGATGCTCTGGGACCTGAACTATTTCAAATATTGCTTCCTCAAGGCCACCGGACTTGAATTCGACGAAGCGAAGCTGGAAGATGACTTCCAGTCGATGTGCGATGTGTTGCTGAAGTCTTGCTCGGACACTTTCATGTATCGCGATTTCCAGTCAAGAAACGTGATGATACATGAGGGGCATCCCTGGATGATAGACTTCCAGGGAGGCCGCAAGGGTCCGTTCTACTACGATGTAGCAGCTTTTCTGTGGCAGGCAAAAGCCAATCTGCCGAACAGCCTCCGCCGTGAACTGCTTGGCGAATACATGAAGTCGCTGGCCAAATACATTCCTGTCGATGAAGAACAGTTCATGTCTACATTGCGCCACTTTGTACTGTTCCGCACCATGCAGGTACTCGGAGCCTACGGATTCCGGGGCTACTTCGAGAAAAAGCCGCACTTCATGCAGAGTGTGCCCTTCGCCATCGCTAATCTGAGAAGCCTCCTTGACCGACCGTATACCGAATACCCGTATCTGTCGGAAGTTCTGATGCGCCTTGTCGACATGAAACAGTTCACCGACGAACTGCAGAAACACGCCCTAACCGTCAAGGTCATGAGTTTCGCATACAAGAAAGGAATACCCAACGACGTATCAGGCAACGGAGGCGGATATGTATTCGACTGCCGTGCGGTGAACAATCCCGGCAAATACGAACGTTACAAACCTTTTACCGGACTCGACCGACCGGTGATAGAGTTTCTTGAGGACGATGGAGAGATTCTCACTTTCCTCGAACACTGCTATGAGCTTGTCGATGCCTCTGTGACCCGCTATAAGGAACGCGGATTCACCAATCTCATGGTATCGTTCGGCTGCACCGGCGGACAGCACCGGTCGGTGTACTGCGCCCAGAAAATGGCCGAACACATCAACAAGCTGCATAACGTAAAAGTCGAACTCGTACACCGCGAGCAGGATATCGAACAGAACTTCGCTGCCAGAAGATGAAAGCCCTCGTGTTCGCAGCCGGACTCGGCTCCCGGCTGAAGCCATGGACCGACAGCCATCCCAAAGCCCTCGCGCCTGTCGGAGGCATTCCGATGCTCGGCAGGGTCATAAAAAAGCTCACAGATGCCGGCATCACCGACATTGTTGTCAACGTGCATCATTTTGCCGGACAGATAGCAGACTATCTGAACACTACCGACTTCAACGCCCGCATAACACTGAGCGATGAGAGTTCACTCCTGCTTGACACCGGAGGCGGACTGCTCAAAGCCGCGCATCTGCTTGCAGACAGCGGACAGATACTGGTACACAACGCCGATATATTCACCGATTTCGACATTTCGGAAATGTCGCGCTTCGCAGCCGGCTCGCAAGCCATGGCATGCCTTCTTGCCAAGGAACGCGAGACCCAGCGCTACCTGGCATTCGACAGCAGCGGCAAAATGCACGGTTGGACCAACATAGCCACCGGACAGGTACGTCCGGCCGCAAACGCCGACATAATCAGCCGATGCAATCTGAGAGCCTTCGGCGGAGTACATATCGTCGATGAGTCCATATTCAAGGCCTTGGCAGAATATAATGCATCCCTGCTCGAAAAAACTCCGGACAGGGATACATCGGACGGCATATGTAAATTCTCCATTACCGATTTTTATATCGACAATTGCGAGAAATATCTGTTCAAGGCATTCGAACCCTCCAGCCCTTACCGCTGGATTGACATCGGCAAGGCTGAGAACCTTCTGCAGGCCGATACCATGGTCGGCGCCACAGAAGAGTGATGGGCTGGATACTATGCCCCTGCATCAGGAGACAGTTCTAATCCTGATACACCTCGCGGTGATATGAAGGCTCGATGACCTCGTTGGCCGCACGGGTGGCGAAATCGCCTTCGGTGCTGATGAAAACCCAGTCGATGTCATCAATGCGCTTGAGTTCGGTGACGAAGAACGCCTCCGAATCAGGTCCGGCCACTACAATCACGCGGTTCACGCCCGACTTGCGCGCACCGGTAAGAGTAGGCACGAACGACTCCAGAGTAAGAGAATTGTGTTCGGCATTCATCAGATTGTCGTCATACACCAGCACAGCGTCATGAAATCCCTGAAGCGCCTCTTCCACGGCCTTCTCATCGGCCGGATAAAGGTGCGACACGGTGAGCTGCTCGTCGGCAAGCATCACTTTTTCAGGGTCATTGACAAAAGCTGCGACGGCAATATCACGTTCGAGCAACAGCGAGAGAACATCGGAGAACACATGGCAAGTAGTGCCTACAAGAGCTACTTCTTTCATAATAATGAGAATTTTATCGTTATCGGGAAGTATCCGCATGGATATTTCCCGTGAATTTTGTTTACGAAGTTATAACACACATGCTGGCTATTTCGTTTAAATTTCGTAAATTTGCAGTCTCAAATGCAGTTTGACCTATATATGAAGATACTGGTAACAGGAAGCCGGGGGCAGCTTGGGCGCGAACTTCACGACATACTGGAGGAGCGTCTGCCGGGCTGCACCGTATATACCGATGCCGACGAGCTTGACATCACCGATGCCGCCGCTGTGGAACACTACATGCGGGAAGGCGACTTCACCCACGTAATCAATTGCGCCGCATACACAGATGTCGAACGTGCGGAAGAAGACAAACACATCTGCTACTCCATCAATGTCGATGGCATAAGCAACATAGCCCGACACGCCGACGAGCTTGGCATAAAAGTGCTCCACGTAAGCACCGACTACGTATTCGACGGCAGATCATGCACTCCATATACAGAAGGAGACAAGGTGAACCCCACCTCGGAATACGGCAACACCAAACGCCGGGGCGAGACTGCCCTTCTCGGGCTGTCGCCTGAAAGCATTATCGTGCGTACAGGATGGCTGTACTCGCCTCACGGACATAATTTTCTCAAAACCATGCTACGCCTTGGTGCGGAGCGCCAGGAAATAAAAGTGGTTTTCGACCAGATCGGCACCCCAACCTATGCCCGCGACCTTGCCGAAGCCATAGCCACCATGGTGCTTACATCGCGTTGGATGCCCGGCATTTACCATTTCTCGAACGAGGGCACCTGCTCATGGTATGATTTTGCCGTAGACATAATGGAGCAGGCCGGACTCGACTGCAAGGTCATACCGATAAGATCCGCCGACTTTCCTTCGGCTGTATCCCGGCCTCCGTTCAGTGTGCTCGACAAATCACGCATAAAAGCCACATATGGCATCAGCATTCCACATTGGCGGAACGGACTCTCCCGCTGCATAAGCCGCATGAAGTCTGACACGGTCTGAAAACCAATCTCCACCTCCATCACCAACCATGGCAACAATCAACGAAGAAATACAACGCAGGCGTACATTCGCTATCATATCCCACCCTGACGCCGGCAAAACGACACTTACCGAAAAACTCCTGCTTTTCGGCGGCGCCATCCATATAGCCGGCGCTGTAAAATCCAACAAAATCAAGAAGACTGCGACATCCGACTGGATGGAAATCGAAAAGCAGCGCGGAATCTCCGTAGCCACTTCGGTAATGGGATTCAACTACGGCGACTACAAGATTAACATCCTCGATACTCCCGGTCACCAGGACTTCGCAGAAGACACCTACCGCACCCTCACAGCCGTAGACTCCGTGATAATCGTTGTCGATGTGGCAAAAGGTGTAGAGCAGCAGACACGCAAACTCATGGAAGTTTGCCGTATGCGCAATACTCCCGTAATCATTTTCGTCAACAAGCTCGACCGGGAAGGCCGCGACCCCTTCGACATTCTCGACGAACTTGAGTCCGAACTCAAAATCGGAGTACGTCCGCTGTCGTGGCCTATCAATATCGGTGCAAAATTTAAAGGCGTATACAATATATTCGAGCAATCGCTCGACCTCTTCACTCCCGACAAACAGAAAGTGTCGGAACGCGTCGAAATCGACGACGTGAACGACCCGCGCATCGACCAGGCCGTCGGAGAAGCCGATGCCGCCAAACTGCGCGAAGACCTTGAGCTCATCGAAGGCGTGTATCCCGAATTCGATGTCGACACATATCTTCAGGGCAATGTGGCGCCGGTGTTCTTCGGTTCTGCCCTGAACACATTCGGAGTCAAGGAACTTCTGGACTGTTTTGTCAAGATAGCACCGTCGCCCCGCCCTGTCCAGGCTCTCGAACACGAGGTAAAACCCGAAGACACAGGATTCAGCGGATTTGTGTTCAAGATTCATGCCAACATGGATCCCAACCACAGAAGCTGTATCGCCTTCGTAAAAGTATGCAGCGGAAAATTCGAGCGCAACGCGCCTTACCGCAACATCCGCACCAACAAGACTCTCAAATTCTCCGCGCCCACCGCTTTCATGGCACAGAAAAAAAACATCGTGGATGAAGCGTGGCCGGGCGACATAGTAGGCATTCCCGACACCGGCAACTTCAAAATCGGCGACACACTGACCGATGGTCCGGAACTGCACTTCAAGGGACTGCCGAGCTTCTCGCCGGAGATGTTCAAATACATCGAAAACACTGACCCCATGAAGTCGAAACAGCTTGAAAAAGGCATACAGCAGCTCATGGACGAAGGTGTGGCCCAGCTGTTTGTCAACCAGTTCAACGGACGCAAGCTCATCGGCACAGTCGGACAACTTCAGTTTGAAGTGATACAGTACCGTCTGCTGCACGAATATGGTGCGCAATGCCGCTGGGAACCTATATCACTCTACAAAGCATGCTGGATAGAAAGCGACGACGATGAAGCTCTGGCCGCTTTCAAACGCCGCAAACACCAGTTCATGGCCGTCGACCGCGACGGACGGGATGTATTTCTGGCCGATTCCAACTATGTGCTTCAGATGGCGCAGAGTGATTTTCCGAAAATCCGCTTCCATTTCTCCTCTGAATTTTAAAGCAGCAAAAAATCAAACCGAAACTCCAAATACATTATCATATGGTTGTATTCTTCAAAAAAGGCAGCTCTACCGTCTACGCCGTTGGCAGCGACCGTGAGCTAACCAACGACGACGACAAGAAACTGTCGTGGCTGCTCGGGGGCGCCCGGCGTCTCAACTCCAAGAACGTAAAGGGCAACTTCGTAGGTCCGCGCAAGGAAATGCTCACCCCCTGGAGCACCAACGCAGTGGAAATCACCCGCAACATGGGCCTTGACGGTATCTTCCGCATCGAGGAATTTACCCGCAGCGAGTCGGAGTCTCCGGCTTTCGACCCCATGCTGCAGGCTCTCTATGTCGGACTTGACTCCAAGGTGTTCAGCACCGACCGCAAGCCGGAACCTATAGTACACATCTCGGATATCAGCGAATACAACCGTCAGGAAGGCCTGGCTCTCAGCCCCGACGAAGAAGATTATCTGCGCGGTCTCGCCGAGAAATTAGGCCGTCCGCTGACCGACAGTGAGGTTTTCGGCTTCTCTCAGGTCAACTCGGAACATTGCCGCCACAAAATTTTCAACGGCACTTTCGTCATCGACGGTCAGGAAAAACCGTCATCGCTTTTCGGCCTTATCAAAAAGACCTCGAAAGTGAACCCGAACGGTCTTGTATCGGCCTATAAAGATAACGTGGCTTTCGTAAAGGGACCCAAAATCCAGCAGTTCTATCCGGAAAACCCGGACCGTCCCGACTTCTTTACCGAACGTAAAATCGACACCGTAATCTCTCTCAAGGCCGAGACCCACAACTTCCCCACTACAGTCGAACCGTTTAACGGAGCCGCCACAGGTACCGGCGGTGAAATCCGCGACCGTCTCGGCGGCGGCAAGGCATCTCTGCCTATAGCAGGTACAGCGGTCTATATGACAGCATATCCCCGTATCGGTCAGCAGCGCCCATGGGAACTGATGATGGATCCGCGCGTATGGCTCTATCAGACTCCGGCGGAAATACTCATCAAGGCATCGAACGGAGCCAGCGACTTCGGCAACAAATTCGGCCAACCGCTGATCTGCGGCTCCGTACTCACCTTCGAGCATCAGGAAGACGGCCGTATGTACGCCTACGACAAGGTGATAATGCTCGCCGGAGGTGTCGGTTACGCCGACCGCAAGGACGCAATCAAAGGCACCCCGGAAGCGGGTCAGAAAGTAGTGCTCAGCGGCGGCGACAACTATCGTATCGGCATGGGCGGCGGCGCAGTGTCGTCTGTTGCCACAGGCCAGTATGCAAGCGGCATCGAACTCAATGCCGTACAGCGTGCCAACCCTGAAATGCAGAAGCGCGTGTCGAATGTCATCCGCGCTCTGGCCGAAAGCGAAAACAACCCCATAGTATCCATCCACGACCACGGCGCAGGCGGCCACCTCAACGCGCTCAGCGAGCTTGTCGAAGCCACCGGCGGTGAAATCAATATCGGCGCTCTCCCTGTAGGCGACCCCACCCTTTCCGCCAAGGAAATCATCGGCAACGAAAGCCAGGAACGCATGGGCATGGTAATAGATGCCGACAAGATTCCTTACGTCGAAGCCATCGCCCAGCGCGAACGCGCTCCCCTTTATGTAGTAGGCGAGACCACAGGCGACCACAGATTTGTGTTCAACGCCCCCGATGGCAGCAAGCCTATCGATCTGGCAATGGACGACATGTTCGGCAACTCGCCCAAGACCGTGATGACCGATGTGACAGTCGAACGTCATTACTCTGACGCGGAGACCGACATGAGCCGTCTCGACAAATATCTCACCAACGTACTCTCTCTCGAAGCCGTAGCCTGCAAGGACTGGCTCACAAACAAGGTAGACCGTTCGGTGACAGGCAAAATCGCCCGCCAGCAGTGTCAGGGCGAAATTCAGCTGCCGCTGAGCGACTGCGGTGTAGTGGCACTCGACTATCGCGGCAAAGCCGGCATAGCCACATCAATCGGTCATGCGCCCCAGGCCGCTCTGGCAAACCCCGCCGCCGGTTCAGTGCTGGCTGTTTCAGAAGCGCTGACCAATATCGTAGGCGCCGACCTCGAGCAGGGTCTCAAGAGCATCAGCCTCAGTGCCAACTGGATGTGGCCTTGCAAGAATCCGGGAGAAGACGCAGCCCTTTACAGCGCCGTAGAGGCCTGCAGCGATTTCACCTGCGCCCTCGGCATCAACATACCCACCGGCAAAGACTCCCTGTCGATGACTCAGAAATACGGCGACAAGGCCGTATATGCCCCCGGCACTGTCATCATATCGGCGGCAGGTCAGGTACGCGACATCCGCCGTACCGTATCACCGGTAGTCGTAAACCGTCCGTCGACATTATATTATATAGACTTTTCCGGCACACCGCTCGCAATGGGTGGTTCGGCACTGTTCCAGACTCTGGGCAAAGTAGGCGCCGATGTGCCCGCAGTGGAATCGGCTGAATACTTCGCAAAAGCATTCGACACCGTACAGAAACTTGTCCGCGGACGCAAGCTGGCCGCATTACACGACGTAAGCGCCGGCGGTCTGGTAACCACACTCCTTGAAATGTGCTTCGCCAATACCAAAGGTGGTCTGAAACTGTACACCGACGGCTTCGCGATGCATGGCGAGAACGACCTGCTCCGGATTCTCTTCTCTGAAAACCCCGCAGTGGTGATTCAGGTGGAAGATTCCAAAAAGGACAGCGTTGAAAAGCTTCTCGACGAGAGCGGCGTACGCTACTGGCCTGTGGCCACTCCCTGTGAAGAGCGCGTGATCATGCTCACCCACGGAGACGACGAGCGTCTGCTTGGCATCGACTACCTCCGCGATGTATGGTTCAAGCCTTCATACATGCTTGACTCCATCCAGAGCGGAGAGGAATGCGCGCGCCTTCGCTTCGAGAACTATTCGCGCCAGCCGCTCAAATATTCTCTGCCCGGAGGATTCAAGGGCTCGCTGGAGTCGCGCGGGCTCAGCTTCGACCGCAAAGGACGCAGCGGCGTACGTGCAGCCATCATACGCGAGAAAGGCGTCAACGGCGACCGTGAAATGGCATACTCGCTCTACCTTGCCGGCTTCGATGTAAAAGACGTGCACATGACCGACCTCATGACCGGACGCGAGACACTCGAAGACGTCAACATGATAGTGTTCTGCGGCGGATTCTCCAACTCCGATGTGCTTGGCTCCGCCAAAGGATGGGCCAGCGGCTTCCTTTGGAACGACAACGCCAAACGCGCTCTGGACAATTTCTACAGCCGCCTCGACACTCTGTCGCTCGGTATCTGCAACGGCTGCCAGCTGATGGTAGAGCTCGGTCTGCTCGGCTATGGCGAAAGACGTGGCGTGAAGATGGAACACAACATCTCGCACAAGTTCGAATCGCAGTTTGTAAGTGTCACCATTCCGCAGAACAACTCCGTGATGTTTGGTTCGCTGTCAGGCGTGAAGACCGGCATATGGATCGCCCACGGCGAAGGCCGCTTCATGCTTCCGGCAAACATGAAGTCGTACAACGTTGTAGCACGCTACAACTACAAGGAATACCCCGGCAACCCCAACGGCTCCAAGGCCGCCGTAGCCGGTCTGGTAAGCGACGACGGACGACATCTGGCCATGATGCCGCATCTCGAAAGAGCAATATTCCCCTGGCAGTGCGCATGGTATCCGCGTGCACGGCGCAACGACGAGGTTACAGTCTGGATCGACGCCTTTGTCAACGCTCGCCGCTGGATCGAAGAGCATACAAAATAAACGCAACAAAAGGTCAGTGCTTTTCCGCCCCCCAGGCGGCTGGGCGCTGGCCTTTTATAACAAAACATATTATCTTCAAGGTACAATATGGGAGGTTTTTTTGGAGTGGCTGCCAAGCGCAGCTGCGTCGACGAGGTGTTTTACGGCACCGACTACAACTCGCATCTCGGCACCCGACGCGCGGGTATGGCCGTCGTTGACAGCGAGGGCCGCTTTACCCGGCAGATCCACAGTCTGGAAAACAATTACTTCCGGACCAAATTTGAATCCGACCTTAAGGATTTCCACGGCAACACCGGCATTGGAGTGATTTCCGATACCGATGCGCAGCCTATAATCATCAACTGCCATCTGGGCAAATTCGCTCTGGTGACAGTAGCGAAAATCAACAACGCAGACGAAATCGAACGCCGCCTGCTCGACCGCGGTATACACTTCTGCGAACATGGCACATCGGCACTCAACCCTACCGAACTTGTGGGCGCTCTCATAAGCGAAGGCGCCACCTATGTCGACGGTATAGAAAACGTCTTCCGCAGAGTAAAAGGCTCATGCTCGATGCTGCTTCTGACTCCCGACGGCATTATCGCGGCCCGCGACGCACTGGGACGCACCCCGGTGCTTATAGCCCGTAAAGACGATGCCATGGCCGTCAGCAGCGAGTCGTGCGCCTTCCCTAATCTGGGATTCGGCCATGTACGCGACCTCGGCCCCGGTGAAATAGTGCTGGTAAGCCCCGAAGGAGAAAAAGTACTGCGTCAGCCCGGCGACCGCATGCAGGTGTGCGCCTTCCTATGGACATACTACGGCTACCCGCCCTGCGATTACGAAGGCCGCAACGTAGACGCCATGCGCTACGACACCGGCATGGAAATGGGAGCTGAAGACCATACGCCCATCGACTTCGTGGCCCCGATACCCGACTCCGGCACATGCATGGCGCTGGGTTATGCGGCCGGCATGGGCAAACCGTTCAAACGCGGCATGGTGAAATACACCCCCACATGGCCCCGCAGCTTCACTCCCGGCACCCAGAGCCGCCGCGAACTCGTGGCCAAGATGAAACTCATTCCGAACCCATCGCTCATCCGTGGCAAGAACGTACTGTTCTGCGACGACTCCATCGTCCGTGGTACCCAGTTGCGCGACAACGTGGCCGACCTACGTGAAGCAGGAGCAGGCGAAGTACACATCCGCATCAGCTGCCCACCGCTGATATATCCGTGCCGCTTCATAAACTTCACCTCATCGAAGTCGCCGATGGAACTGATAGCACGCCGAGTGATAGCACGCCTCGAAGGACATGACCCCGCCGATCCCGCCACAGCCGAATGGGAACCGACAGCCGAACTTCTGGAACAATACTCCACCACCGGAACTCCGCAGTACAGCGCTCTGGTGGAGGAAATCCGCAAAGAACTCAAACTCGACAGCCTGCAGTTCGCACCGATAGAGACAGTAGTGCGTGCCATAGGCTTGCCCAAGTGCAAAATCTGCACACACTGTTTTGATGGTTCGAGCTATGATTACAATGTTTAACATATTAATCTCAGCATTAGAACTTAAAAGTTTTGAAAAAAGCTACAGATTTCGTAAATTTGCAGCGATATAATGCAGGTTAGGCGTCTGTTTGACGCCTAACCCGCGTTAGGAGCATTTGGGCGACAATAGCCGGCAAATCAATGGCATCCAGTTGCGCAAGCTCTGACCAAGAACGAATTAACTAATCATTAAATAGATTCGACATGAGTTTAAACATCATTGTGCTTGCCAAGCAGGTGCCCGACACCCGCAACGTAGGCAAAGATGCGATGAAGGAAGACGGCACCATCAACCGCGCCGTCCTTCCGGCTATCTTTAACCCTGAAGACCTTAACGCCCTCGAGCAGGCTCTCCGCCTTAAAGACGCTAATCCCGGCTCGACCGTCACTCTCCTTACCATGGGCCTGCCGCGCGCGGCTGAAATCATCCGCGAGGCCATCTACCGCGGCGCAGACACAGGCATAGTGCTTACCGACCGTGTACTCGGCGGTGCCGACACTCTCGCCACCAGCTATTCTCTGGCCCAGGCTGTCAAGAAAATCGGCAATTACGACATAATACTCGGCGGTCGTCAGGCCATCGACGGCGACACGGCTCAGGTCGGTCCCCAGATTGCAGAAAAGCTCGGCTTGCCTCAGGTCACTTATGCAGAAGAAATCCTTGACCTCTCCAATGGCCATGTGACCGTAAAACGCCGCCTTGAGCACGGCATCGAGACAGTGAAAGCTCCGCTGCCCTGTGTCGTGACAGTAAACGGCTCGGCAGCCGAATGCCGTCCGCGCAACGCCAAGCGTCTGATGAAATACAAATACGCAGTATCTCCCTCGGAGACCGCGAAACTCACCGACGAGCAGAAAGCCTTCGTAGAGGCGCGTCCGTATCTCCAGCTTAAGGAATGGGGTGCGGCATTCGTGGAAGCCGACCCGCAGCAGATCGGCATGCCCGGCTCGCCCACCAAGGTGAAAAACGTGGAAAACGTGGTATTCACCGCCAAAGAAAGTCTTCGTCTCGACAACAACGACGAGCAGATCGAGAACCTCATCAAAGAACTCATCACCAACCACACCATAGGCTAAACACAATGGCAGCAGACAACAACAATCTCATAGTATATTGCGAATTCGACGAAGGCAAGATTGCCGATGTGAGCCTTGAACTTCTCACCAAAGGCCGTCAGCTCGCCGATACCCTCGGCGTCAAGCTCGAAGCCCTCGTAATAGGCGACAAGCTCGACGGTGTCGAAAAGCAGCTCTTCCCCTACGGCGCCGATGTAGTCTACAAGGTTGCAGACAAGCGCCTCTTCCCTTATACATCCAACCCCCACGCAGCAGTGCTGATCAACCTTTTCAAGGAAATCAAGCCTCAGATCTGCCTGATGGGCGCCACCTGCATCGGCCGTGACCTCGGCCCCCGTGTGTCGTCGGCTCTGCACAGCGGTCTTACCGCCGACTGCACCCAGCTTGAAATCGGCAACCACACCGACCCCAAGACCGGCAAAGACTACACCAACCTTCTCTACCAGATCCGTCCGGCATTCGGCGGCAATATCGTGGCTACGATTGTCAATCCCGACTGCCGTCCGCAGATGGCCACAGTGCGCGAAGGCGTGATGAAGAAAGAAGTCTACAATCCCGACCACAAGGGCGAGGTTGTAAACCTTGACGCAAAAAAATATGTCAGCGATGCTGATTTCGTAGTTGAAATCATCGACCGCCACATAGAGAAGTCGAAAGTCAACATCAAGAACTCCCCCATCATAGTAGCCGGCGGTTACGGTGTCGGCAGCAAGGAAAACTTCCAGCTGCTGTTTGACCTCGCAGCTACACTCGGCGCAGAAGTAGGCGCATCGCGCGCGGCTGTCGACGCAGGCTTTATCGAACATGAGCGCCAGATTGGCCAGACAGGTGTGACAGTTCGTCCGAAACTGTATATCGCCTGCGGTATCTCCGGTCAGATTCAGCACATTGCAGGCATGCAGGAAAGTGCCATCATCATATCGGTAAACACCGACCCCAACGCACCCATCAATGCCATTGCCGACTATGTGATAACCGGCGACATCGAGGAAATAGTGCCGAAACTCATTAAGTATTACAAGAAAAACTCCAAGTAATTCCGCCCAAAGTCATGGCTAATTTTTATACCGACAATCCCGATCTGAAACACCACCTGAGCCACCCGCTCATGGAAAAGATCGTGGCACTGAAAGAACGCAACTATACCCAGGCCGAAGAATTCGACTATGCGCCTCTGAACTTCGAGGACGCCATGGACAACTACGACAAGGTTCTTGAAGTAGTGGGCGAAATCTGCGGCACAACCATAGCAGAAAACGCAGAAAGCGTTGATCATCAGGGTCCGCGGGTTGAAAACAACCGTGTGATATATGCCGACGGCACCCAGCAGAACCTTGACGCCTGCCGCAAGGCCGGTCTCATGGGCATGTCGATGCCGCGTCGCTACGGCGGTCTGAACTTCCCCATCACCCCCTATATCATGGCGGCCGACATCGTAAGCCGCGCCGACACTGGCTTCGAAAACCTCTGGGGCCTGCAGGACTGCGCCGAGACACTCTACGAATTCGGCAACGATGACCAGCGCGAGCGCTATATTCCCCGCGTATGCGCCGGCGAGACCATGAGTATGGACCTCACCGAGCCCGACGCCGGCTCCGACCTCCAGTCGGTGATGCTCCGCGCCACCGAACAGCCCGACGGCACATGGCTCCTCAACGGTGTGAAGCGCTTCATCACCAACGGTGACAGCGACATACACCTGGTGCTCGCACGTTCGGAAGACGGAACAAAAGACGGACGCGGTCTGTCGATGTTCATCTACGACAAGCGCAACGGAGGCGTGGACGTACGCCGCATCGAGAACAAGATGGGTATCAAAGGCTCGCCCACATGCGAACTCACTTACAAAAATGCGAAAGCCGAACTCTGCGGCAGCCGTCGCATGGGTCTGATCAAATATGTGATGGCTCTGATGAACGGCGCGCGTCTGGGTATCGCTGCCCAGAGCGTCGGCGTAAGCGAAATCGCATACCGCGAAGCTCTTGCCTATGCACGCGAACGCCGTCAGTTCGGCAAAGCCATCATTGAATTCCCGGCAGTATCCGAAATGCTGTCCGTGATGAAGGCCAAACTTGACGCATCGCGTACGCTGCTTTACGAATGCGCACGCTTCGTCGACATGTACAAGGTATACGAAGACATCGCCCGCGAACGCAGCCTCAATCCCGAGGAACGTGCCGAGATGAAATACTACAGCAAGCTGGCCGATGCTCTTACTCCGCTGGCCAAGGGTCTGTCGAGCGAATACTGCAACCAGAACGCCTACGACAGCATCCAGATTCACGGCGGTTCCGGCTTCATGAAGGACTACGCATGCGAACGCGTTTACCGCGATGCCCGCATCACTTCCATCTACGAAGGCACCACCCAGCTGCAGGTTGTGGCAGCAATCCGCCACGTCACCACCGGCACCTACAACACTCTTATAGACAGCTACGCAGCCCGCGAAATCAAGCCTGAATTCAAGAGTGTGAAAGAACGCCTCGAAAAGATGACCCGCATGTACACCACAGCCGTAGCCAAGGTAGGCGAAACCAACGACCAGGCATACACCGACTTCATGGCTCGCCGTCTGGTGGAAATGGCCGGAGACATCGTGATGAGCTACCTGCTGCTTGACGATGCAAACCGCAACGACAGCTTCACCGCATCGCTCAACGTATATGTGAATCTTGCCGAATCAGAAATCTGCAAGCACGCCGATTTCATCGCCAAGGTCACTCCCGCCGATATGGCTTTCTATCAGAAAGCATAAATCAGCTTAGCGCACAGACAGTCCGCCGCCTGATGTGACGGCGGACTGTTCTATTTATTCTATAATCTACTTACTTGTTATTACCATGAAAATGAAAGCGAAATACTATCTGGCGACAGCACTGCTTGCCGCCGCATGCCATGCAGGCGCCGCCGGCTGGCCGGCTTCATACGAAGGCGTGATGCTGCAAGGCTTCTATTGGGACAGCTTCACAGACACCCGATGGACCAATCTCGAGTCGCAGGCCGATGAACTCAGCCAATATTTCAGCCTCATTTGGGTGCCGCAGAGTGCCAAAGCCGCATCAAATCCCGGCATGGGATACGACCCTGTATACTGGTTCAGCAACTACACATCATCGTTCGGCAACGAGGCGCAGCTTCGCTCGATGATCAACACATTCAAAGACAAAGGCACCGGCATCATAGCAGACGTAGTGGTGAACCACCGCAGCGGAGTCAGCAACTGGACCAACTTCCCCAAAGAGACCTGGAACGGAAAGACATATCAGCTTGGCCCCGAGCATATCTGCTCCACTGATGAAGTCCGCAACGCCGCCGGACAGGCCACCCCCACCGGAGCACCGGACACAGGCGAGGATTTCGACGGCTCACGCGACCTCGACCACACCAATGCCACAGTCCAGGACCACATCAAAGACTATACACGCTTCCTTCTGACCGACCTTGGCTATTCGGGCTTCCGCTACGACATGGTCAAAGGATTCGGCGGTCAGTATGTAGGCATATACAACCGTTCGTCACAGCCTACATATTCGGTAGGCGAATACTGGGATGGCAACTACGATGCCGTGGCTGCGTGGATCGAGGCCACCGGTCGCCAGTCAGCCGCCTTCGACTTCCCGTTCAAATATGCGGTCAACGAAGCATTCTCATCCGGCGACATGACCAAGCTTGTCTGGAAAGCCAACGGCACCACCGACCAGCCTGCGGGCATGATACACTTCGGCTACGCACAATATTCGGTCACCTTCATCGACAACCACGACACATATCGCGACGACTGGAATAAATTCAACGGCAACGTGGTGGCAGCGAACGCATTCATGCTATGCTCTCCCGGCACACCCTGTGTGTTTCTGCCCCACTGGAAAGCCAACAAGGCTGCCATCAAGGCACTGATTGACATCCGCAACGCCGTTGGCGTCACCAATACATCCGCTGTAAAAGTGCTTCGTAGCAGCCGCGACTGCTACATGGCTGAAGTGACCGGCACCAAAGGCCGTCTGGTAGTCAAAATCGGCAGCGCCCAGGTATCGCCCGAAGGCTACAGCAACAGCGACATAAAAGCCTCCGGCAACGATTACTGCGTCTGGAGCAAGCAAGGCGGCGGTTCTTCCGGCGGTGACACACCTGTCGGAGAAGCATTCACTGTATATTTCAACAACTCGTCGTCCAATTGGACAACTCCGCACATCCACTACTGGGGCGACAGCGAAAGCACCTGGCCCGGTGTGGCGATGTCGCGTGTCGAAGGCCAGATATGGAGCTATAAGGTACCTGCTGGAACCACCGGACTGCTGTTCAACGCAGGCGACGGCGACGCCAGCAAGACTCCGGACTTTATCGCCGCAGCCGGACACATATACACCACCGCCGGCGACCAGGGCCTGTACGAAGGCGGACAAGGTGGCGGCGATGACGTAAAAATGCCTTCAGCTCTCTACGTCGTAGGAAATCTCGATTCAGAGAGTTTCGAGTGGAACCCGGCCCAAGGAGTATCCATGACCCGCAGCGGCAACAGCTTTATAGCCGATGAAGTGGAATTTGTGGCTCCCAAAGGCTCGACCGACGGACTCGCATATTTCTCATTCACAACCGCACTCGACTCCGACTGGGATGTTGTCAACAGCTCCGACCGCTATGGAGCCACCGAAGCCGATGCATCAATAAACGTCGGCACACCGGTGTCATTCATGGCCTATCCCGCCAATGTCAGTGCTTCCGGAGCTTTGTCATGGAGCATTCCGCAAGGACGCTACCGTCTTACAGCCGATTTCTCGACCATGAAGCTGACAGCAGTCAACGCCACCTCCGGAGTAGAGTACATAAACTCCGACAACGGCATGGCCGAATATTACAACCTTCAGGGTGTGAGGGTAGCCGCTCCCGAAAAGGGCGTATATATTGAAGTACGCAACGGCAAAGCCCGCAAGATACACTTCTAAAAATCCAACTATATATTTCATCACACACAAACGCCCGGCGCGCGATGCCCCGGGCGTTTGTCATTTCCATCGGCTATAAAACATATTCATGCCCATATTTGTATATCATTGTACAAAGCGCTAACTTTGCAAAAAAATAAGCGACATGAAGAGAATACATACCATATTTCCGCTGGCACTCGCAGCAGCCGCACTGATTCACGGCTCCTGCTCGGGCGCATCCGAACAAAGCACAACTGCGGCAAGCGCCGACACTGCCGAAAATACATATCCACAGATTACTCACGCCACCAAAGCGCCAATGATAGAGACCGACTCGGTGCATTGGGCCGACACTCTTGTAATAGGCAAATGCAAAGCCAAGGCTTTAGTGCAGGGCCGCTATCCCACAGCCGGAACCACACGGCTTGTCGACAGCGTGCGACAGTGGCTTGCCGACAATCTGAGCTACAGCATGCAGGACACCGGACAGCAACTGTTCCGGCCGACGCCAGCCGAACTCGCCTCTGGCCAGAAACTTGTGGCCCGCAGCGGCAAAGCCCTGCTTGAGAGTGCGCGCAACGATTTCGAGGACTTCGACACCGAAGGCTACAGCATGAGCTATGAATACAGCTACAGCTTCGGTCCGATTTACGAGACCGACAGTCTGCTGACATACAGTTTCAGCGGCTACATCTATCTCGGAGGCGCACACGGAGGCGCACTGGGCAGCGGCCAGACGTTCGCGGCATCTACGGGCCGGAAACTCAACGACAGCGACATATTCCAGCCCGGAAAAGAAAAAGAAGTAATCCGCCTGGTCAAAGACGCATTATGGCAGCAGTACTTCAAGGAAGGCAGCGAAGAAGGAGCGACACTCAAAGACGCACTTCTGATCAATCCCGACACACTCCGCCTGCCTCAGCAGCCGCCGCTGTTCTGTAAAGACGGACTTGTCTTCACATATCAGCAATATGAAATCGCATGCTATGCCGCCGGCATGCCGTCGTGTGTGCTGCCCTACTCCGCAGTACGTCCGCTGCTTCAGAAAGAAATCGCCCGGCTTATTGTCGAACCGTCTATATAGTATAGATTGATTGCCTGAATGGTTTTTAAAAAGTGTGAAAGAGCATATGTTCCGGCAGAAAATTCGTAACTTTGTGGTTTAATCCGCATATTGACGAAAACATGATAAGACGAATCATCGACCAGGGGCCGATAGCCCGCATCAAGCAGCTGCTTGAGCACGCCTCGAAAGTGGCAATAACCTGCCACATAAGTCCCGATGGCGACGCACTCGGTTCATCACTGGCCTTGTGCCATGTGCTGATGAACATGGGCATAGACGCCAAGGTCATCACTCCCGACAGTGTATCGGCTAATCTTCAGTTCCTTCCGGGAGCCAAGGATATAGTCGACGGCAACCGCTATTCCGACTACGCCCGCACACTTTTCTGTGATGCCGACGTGGTGTTCTGTCTGGACTTCAACGCCAGAAACCGCATAGACCGTCTGGCTTCGGCACTGAACGCCTCCAAGGCGCCCAAAGTGCTCATCGACCATCATCTTGACCCGGAAGACTTCGCCGACGTCACAGTATCGCATCCCGAAATGTCTTCCACCTGCATGCTTCTGTTCAGAGTGCTATGCCGGCTCGAACTGTTCGACCTTATCGACAAGACCGCTGCCGAGCTCATACTTGCAGGCATGATGACCGGCACCGGCAACTTCTCATACAACGCTTCCGATCCCGAAATATACATCATCGTAAGCGAACTGCTCAAAAAAGGAGCCAACAAGGAAATGCTCTACAAGCGGCTGTTCAACACATTCAGCGAAAGCTCGCTCCGCATCAACGGATACGCGCTGTCGCAGAAAATGGAACTCTTTCCCGAGGAGCATGCAGCGTTGATCACCCTGTCGCGTGAAGAGCTGAACCGCTTCCACTACAGCAAGGGCGACACCGAAGCTCTTGTCAACCGCCCGCTGGCAATACCGGGCGTGATATACAGCTGCTTCCTGCGGGAAGAAGACGGCTACGTGAAAGTGTCGATGCGCAGTGTGGGCGATTTCCCTGTCGACAAACTGTGCAACGAATACTTCAGCGGAGGCGGTCACCGCAACGCAGCCGGAGGCGAGTATCCCGGCACCCTTGATGAATGCGCGGAACTATTCCGCAGCCTTCTGAAACGCAACCGCGAACTTTACATAGAAAAATCACCAGCCAAGATATGAAATCAACAAAACTTCTTGTGGCCGCCGCTATCGCTGCCGCTGCATCGTGTGCGGTAAGCTGCGACGACAGCAAGTCATATGCCGAACTTCTCAACGACGAGGCCCACTACATCAACAGTTACCTTGTCGACAATATCGTAGTGCCGGAAGTCCCCGACGAAACCGTTTTCGAGACAGGCGAGACCGCCCCCTACTA
>CAMWUD010000022.1 GCA_947177365.1 uncultured Porphyromonadaceae bacterium
CCCGATATAAATGCAGTTTTAAACGGCAGCGGCGACATCGAGATTTCCAAGGCTGAGGCAGCCGGCTCTATCAGTCTGGCGGTCAACGGCAGCGGCGACATCGAAGTCAAGAACATCAAGGCCGGTACTGTAAACGCATCGACCAATGGCTCGGGCGACATCAAAGTGTCGGGCACAACCACTGCTGCAAATCTGTCGATATACGGCAGCGGCGACATTGATGCGGCCCGACTGAAAACACAGTCGCTTTCTGCTGTTTCAAGCGGCAGCGGCGGTATAACCTATGGCGACGCACGCAGAGTCAACATCCATGGTAAGAACGTGCGTCAGTCGAAGAAAATAAAAAACTGACAGATGAAACAATCCATTATCACATTTCTTTTACTCTTAGGCTTCATGCCGGCAATGGCATCCGGAGCCGCAGACAGACACTATGAACTTGACGTCCATGACTTCACCGGACTGAAAGTAATCGATGCCATCAACGTTGAATACTGCTCTTCGGCCGACTCCGCCGGAAAGGCTTGCTTCGACTGCCCCAAGGACATGGCATCGCACATGATGTTCACCAACAAGAACAACACTCTGAGCATCCAGGTCGATTTCGAGAACATTCCCTACGGTCCTCTCCCTACCCTGCGGGTGTATTCCACTTCGCTGCAGAAAGTAGAGAATTCCGGCGACTCCACCGTGACAGTACGGAATCCGGCTCCGGTCAACACCTTCAATGCCAAGATTATCGGCAACGGCACAATGCTGATAAACAATATCAACGCCGATAATGTCAATGCGTCGATAAGCACCGGTTCCGGACATCTGGTTATCAACGGCAAAAGCACAAAAGCCAAACTCTCGAACGTAGGCACCGGACCGCTTGAGGCCAACTCCCTGCAATGCAGCTCGGTGAAGTGTATCCTCGTCGGCACCGGCCCCATCGACTGCCACGCCAGCGAGCAGCTCAGCATCTACGGCGCCGGAAGCGGCAATGTCTTCTACAGCGGCAAGCCCAAGAAGGTAACAAACCGCACCATAGGAGTCAAAGCCAAGGTTGTGGAATAAGATATGGACAATCTCAAGACAAGGACCGCCAGAACGCTCAAATGGACCCTCATCGACAGAGTCCTGCAGCAGGCGCTTTATGCCGTCACCGGCATTGTGCTCGCGCGCATGCTTTCCCAGACCGATTTCGGTCTGGTGGGGGCGGTTCTTGTCTTCCAGGCCTTCGCCTCGCTGCTCGTCGACAGCGGGTTCAGCTATGCGCTGATACAGCGCAAGGAACCCACACAGACCGACTACAGCACTGTGCTGTGGTTCAATCTTGCAGTGGCTTCGGCCTCATACATCATTCTCTGGCTGGCGGCGCCTCTGATAGCCCGCTGTTTCCAGAACGACCTGCGGCTGATTCCTCTGTCGCGGGTCATGTTCATATCCATTATCATCAATGCCTCGGCTATCGTGCAGACAAACCGTCTGATGAAGCGCATGGACGCAAGGCCGGTGGCTCTCTCCAACGCGGCCGGTCTGGCAGCCGGGGCTGTCGCCGGGATTTCTCTTGCCGTCTCCGGCTTCGGAGCCTGGGCCATAGTCTGGCAGACTCTTGTGGCGGCAGGGGTGAAATCCGGCATTCTGTGGATTTGCTGCAACTGGCGCCCTTCGGCCGAATTTTCATGGAGTGCCCTGCGTTCGTTTTTCGGAATCGGCGGCCGCATGATGTTCACTTCGTTTCTCAACACACTTTTTCTGAACCTGTATTCATTTTTCATCGGTGCCTTCGTAGGCCTGCGTTCTTTGGGTTTCTACACCCAGAGCGACAAATGGAGCAAGATGGGCATCATGTCGCTGTCGCAGACGCTCACCTCGAGCTTTCTGCCTCCGCTGTCGTCGGTTCAGGACGACCCGGAGCGTTTCCGCCGGATGACATCGAAAATGAACCGTTTCACAGCCTATATCCTTTTTCCTGCCATGGCCGGACTTATGGCCACGGCTACTCCGCTTTTCCATCTGCTTTTCGGCACCAAATGGGATCCGTCGATACTGTTGTTCCAGCAGCTTCTGTTCCGGGGCATTTTCACTGTACTGATTGCACTTTACAACAACTACCTGCTGGCACTGGGGCATGCCCGCGACATAATGTGGCTTGAAGTCCTGCGCGACACTGTGGCGGTAGTGGCTCTGGCGGTCACCTTCCCTTACATGGCTCTGAGTACTGATTCCGACCCGGTATACGGACTGTCGATTCTGCTCTGGGGCCAGGTGATTTCATCGGTTCTTACGTTCGCGGTCACACTTGCGGTAGTATGCCGCCGCACCGGATGTCGCTGGACCGGCTATATTCTTGATCTTGCGCCATATGCGGCTCTCACTATGGCTATTGTTCCGCTGATGCTCTGGCTTGGCTCATGCCTGTCGTCACCGCTATGGCAGCTCGTGGCTGAAGCTCTCTGCGGACTTGGACTCTACACCGGCATAAACCGCCTGCTCGGCTCTAAAATCCAGTCCGATGTGATTGGCTTCGCCCGAGGACGCCGAGAGTTCTGAGAACTCCGAGAGCTCCGAGAACTCCGAGTGCTCCGAGTACTCTGAGAACTCCGAGAGCTCTGAGAACTCCGAGAGCTCTGAGAACTCTGAGAGCTCCGAGAACTCCGAGTGCTCCGAGAACTCCGAGTGCTCCGAGTGCTCCGAGAACTCCGAGTGCTCAGAGAGCATCAAGAAGAGCCACAAGAGTGCCTCGGATAGTCCGCAGACGCTCTATTACCTCGAAGCGCCGGCTTACATTGCTGCGGTTGCGGTTCACCTGGTCTACCGCGGCCTCAATTTTCAGCCCCTTCTCATGTACAAGATAGTGAATCATGCGCAGACGCTCAATGTCGCCGGGCGTATAGTAGCGCGTGCCTCGGTCGTTGCGGCGCGGTCTTATGATGCTGAACTTGCTCTCCCAGAAGCGCAACGTACTCTGGGGCAGCTCCAGAATCCTGGCCACCTCACCTATCTTATAATATTTTTTATTCAGCTCGTCTGCCATCAGTCCATCACATGGCCCGCATTCTCGGCCATACGTATCATTATATCGTACTCTTCCGGTGTCAGGTCATAGAAATAATAGTTAACCGGATTCTGCGGTTTGTCGCCAAGCCGCACTTCATAGTGCAGGTGCGGACCGGTGCTTTTGCCGGTGCTCCCCACCAGGCCTATCTGGTCGCCTCGCTTTACCATCTGCCCCTGACGAACGAATATCTTCGACAGATGGGCATAGCGTGTGGTGTAATTATATCCGTGTCGCAATTCAATCAGATTGCCGTAGGCACTCTTCCAGTCGGCCCAGTCCACCACCCCGTCGGCAGTGGCATATACAGGAGTACCGACATCGGCGGCAAAGTCCATGCCCTCATGGAATCTGGCAGTACCATACACCGGATCCCGGCGGTAACCATAGCCGGAAGCCATCTGCTTTAGATGCTTCTCCGACAATGGCGGAATAGCCGGAACATGGTCGGCACGGTCTTTCAGACTGGCAGCCTGACGGTTCAGCTCGTCAAATGAATTGATCTGGGCGTAAAGCATTCGGTCAAGCAGGTCAAGCTTGTCGGTGACAGCACCCACCAGACTGTAGTCGGGCATTGTGTCGTATTCCTCATAGAGGCGCTGGCGCTCAAGGCCGGCCAGACGGCGGCTCGGCGGCACAGGGTCGGTCTGCAGCATCACGCGATAGAAGTTGTTGTCGCGTGTCATTATATCCTCCATCACATCTATGGCGCGGTCGCTGCGGCGGTTGAGCAGCTCCACGCTCGAACGCAGACGGTGGTTCTCGTCGCGTAGCTGCTTTTCGCGCGGGAAGTCTATGATATAGTAAGCCGCTATGGCCACACCCACACCTGCGGCTACTCCGATTATGGTCTGTCGCAATACGCTCCAGAGCCGCTGCCGGGCCGACGGATACACACGTTCATAGCTGTCGGTCGCCGGATTGTATCGATAGAAGGTTTTTCTGGCCATATTGCAAAGTTAGTCAAATTTGCCCAATCCACAAAAAAAGGTCCGCACTCATTGTGCGGACCCTTTGTATTTTTGCAAGAGTCAGACTGCTTAGAGAATAACTTTTGTCACGTTCTTGCCCTGACGACGGATGTAGAGACCGTTTTCGGGGTTCTGTACGCGTACGCCCTGGAGGTTGTAGTATTCAACGGGAGCGTTTTCGTCGGCTTCGTCAACGGTGATGTTGCCTACACCGGCTACGAGCTGGTCAAGGTTGTAGCTGAATGTCATTGTCGAACTGTACAGAGGAACGAACTGAGCCTCGTCTTCCATTGTGCCGGAGTTGTAGCAGTAGCAGTTCCACTGGGGAACGGTAACTTCAGTCTTGCCACCTGAGCAAGTATAGGTGCAGACAAGTCTGTAAGCCTCTTCTTCTTCGTAGATGTTCCAGTTGTCGGTGGGATCAGCCTGAGAAAGGAACATCGGGCCCTGCGCACCGGTACCAACCTGTACGCCATCGGCGGTCAGAGTCTTGGCCTTTGTATCAACAGTGAAAGGTATAGGAGTGTTCAGGATAGGAGATCCGAAGCCCTGAACTGTCAGAATGCCGCCGGTCAGGTCGGTGTAGAGAGCGCTTGAGAACACAGTGGCTGCAACAGCGCCTGTTTCCTTGTCGTAGGTATCGGCAGTGAACTGCATCTTGCCCTGGGCCATACGGATGTCGAGGTCGGTCAGCTTGCACATCCAGCTGAGTACATTCTGGCCGTTCTCCACTACGGGACAACCTAAGTAAATGTCCTTTACGGTAAATGTACCGACTTCGATTTGACCTTGATCATTCTTGAACTCGAAGTTTTCGATTACTTTCACGAAAGTGAAGCCGTCCCCATTGTATTCAAAAATCAGAGGCAAGCCATAGATTCTGCCGTCTTCATTACGCACCATATAGATGTCGAAGTCATCGCCGTCAGCAGAAAGGAGACCCTTTTCGCCACCTACTAACTGGAGTTCACCGTAGTTTGAATTGTAAAGGGCACGTCCCGGATTTACAGTTACAGTTTCGTTGAACGAACCTTCGAGGAAACCGGTCATGGTGTAGAGCTGGTTGCCGTCGTCGTCGGTCTCTTCAAGAGTGAAATCAAGAAGGTTGTCGTTATCGTATTGTACCTGATCATTTCCGTAGTAGTAGGAAATGGCCAGAGTCGAGTTGGTGAGGTTGGGAAGCATGCCGGCTGCCATAGCGGGAGCCTTGCGGGCTTTGCTGCCGCTGTTCACGCTGAGTACCTGACCAGTACCAAAGGTTACAGACTCCAGAGTCTTGGCTTCCATAGCCTTGCCTGTAGTGATGCTTACGGGAGCGGCTGCGGAGCATGCTACCGCGCTGACTCCGGCTGCCATGAGCATTGTGTAGAGTTTCTTCATGAGGAAATGATGAATTATTGAATTTTTAAACGTTTCATTTCTCGGCAATCGTCCGGGAGTGGTTTGCATCGTTTTTGAAGCGACCCCGGATATTACACACGGCAAAGTTATAACACTTATCCCAATAAACCAAATTTTTCCGCTATTTTTTGTGGCGTCTTCGCATTTTTCTATTTTCTCATTGCATTTTGACAGCCGAACAGCTATTGTCGGCTAACTGAATTTGCACATCCGCGATTTTCTTGTTAACTTTGCACTCTGTTTGTGCGCGCGGGCGCACTATACTTCAGAAAAAGACGAAATAAATATACGACAGTATGCTCACAGCTAAAGAAATCAGAGAATCGTTCAAAAACTTCTTTGCCGGAAAGGAACACCACATCGTTCCGTCGGCCCCGATGGTCATCAAAGACGACCCCACACTTATGTTCACTAACGCCGGTATGAACCAGTTCAAAGACATCATACTCGGCAACAAGGCGGCCAAATACCGGCGAGTGGCTGACTCCCAGAAGTGCCTCCGCGTTTCCGGCAAGCACAACGACCTCGAGGAAGTGGGCATGGACACATACCACCACACCATGTTCGAGATGCTGGGCAACTGGTCGTTCGGCGACTACTTCAAGAAAGAAGCCATCGACTGGGCTTGGGAATATCTGGTGGATGTGCTGAAGCTCGACCCCGAGCGCCTTTACGCAACTGTGTTCGAAGGTGCCCCCGACGAAGGTCTTCAACGCGACGACGAGGCGGCCGCCATCTGGGAACGCCACCTGCCCGCCGACCACATCATCAACGGCAACAAGCACGACAACTTCTGGGAAATGGGCGACACCGGCCCCTGCGGCCCCTGCTCGGAAATCCACATTGACCTCCGTCCGCAGGCCGAACGCGACCTGATTCCCGGCGCCGAAATGGTCAACAAAGACCACCCGCAGGTGATTGAAATCTGGAACCTCGTGTTCATGCAGTACAACCGCAAGGCCGACGGCTCGCTGGAACCCCTGCCCGCCAAGGTCATCGACACCGGCATGGGCTTCGAACGCCTCTGCATGGCTCTCCAGGGCAAGACTTCCAACTACGACACCGATGTGTTCACACCCCTCATAGGCAAAATCGCCGACCTCTCGGGCATGGAATACGGCAAAGACCACAAGGCCGACGTGGCCATGCGCGTGGTGGCCGACCACGTCCGCACAATCGCCTTCTCGATTGCCGACAGCCAGCTGCCGGGCAACGCCAAGGCCGGATATGTGATACGCCGCATCCTCCGCCGCGCCGTCCGCTACGCCTATACCTTCCTCGGCCAGAAAGGCGCCTTCATGTACCGCCTTGTCGACACTCTCATCGACTCCATGGGCGAAGCCTATCCCGAACTCCCCCGCCAGCGCGACCTCATCATGAAGGTAATCAAGGAAGAGGAAGACTCCTTCCTGCGTACCCTTGAGAACGGCATCCACATGCTCGACGACGCCATGGCCCAGGCCCGCAAGAACGGCTCCGACACCATCAGCGGCAAGCAGGCATTCACCCTCTACGACACCTATGGCTTCCCGCTCGACCTCACCGACCTCATACTCCGCGAAAACGGCATGAAACTCGACCGCGAAGGTTTCGACAAGGAAATGCAGGCTCAGAAAGACCGCGCCCGCAACGCTGCGGCAGTCGAAGCCACCGACTGGGTGACTGTCTGTGAAGGTGAGCAGGAATTTGTAGGCTACGACCTTTCGGAAACCGAATGCCGCATTCTCCGCTACCGCAAGGTAAAGCAGAAAAACCGCGAATTTTATCAGATAATCCTCGACCGCACTCCCTTCTATGCCGAAATGGGCGGACAGACCGGCGACCGTGGCTCGCTGACCGACAACGCCAGCGGACAGCGTGTCGAAATCTACGACACCAAACGCGAAAACGGCATCGGCGTGCACCTGACCACGGCTCTGCCCGCAGATGTATCGGCGACATTTACCGCCGCAATCGACACCGATGCCCGCATGGCCACATCACGGAACCACAGCGCCACCCACCTGCTGCACCAGGCGCTGCGCGAAGTGCTGGGCTCGCACGTCGAGCAGAAAGGCTCCTTCGTGTCGCCTGAAGTGCTGCGTTTCGACTTCAGCCACTTCCAGAAACTCACCCCGGAAGAAATCCGCAAAGTCGAACGCCTTGCCAACCGCCGTGTCCGTGAAGCAATCGGACGCGACGAACGCCGCTGTGTGCCTATTGCCGAAGCCCGCGAGATGGGAGCGATGGCTCTCTTCGGTGAAAAGTACGGCGACGAGGTGCGTGTAATCCGATACGGCGACTCCGTGGAACTCTGCGGCGGCACCCACGTGGAAAACACCGGCAATATAGGTATGATACGCATCGTATCCGAAAGCTCCATCGCAGCCGGCATACGCCGCATCGAGGCAATCACCGGAAGCAAAGTCGAGGATGCCATAGACGAAATGGCCGACTCCATGCGCCAGATAGCAGCCATGCTCAACAACGCCCCCGATGTGCTCGGCGCCCTCCGTCGCTCCATCGAGGAGAATGCCTCCCTTCGCAAGCAGGCCGAGGAATTCTTCGCCGAACGGGTGGCAAACCTTGCCGGACAACTCCTGCAGCAGGCTACTTTCACCGGCGACATTGCCACAGTCG
This sequence comes from uncultured Porphyromonadaceae bacterium, assembly GCA_947177365.1. Taxonomy (GTDB): domain Bacteria; phylum Bacteroidota; class Bacteroidia; order Bacteroidales; family Muribaculaceae; genus CAG-873. The sequence goes on from CAMWUD010000022.1 coordinate 8,035, forward strand.
TACTCAAAGGTCTCAGACTCCCCGATGTGGTGAAGAACGTGGCTTTTGAAGTACGCAAACGCGCCCAGCATCCCACCGCGTTCGTCGGTGCCACATTCGATGCCAACGGCAAACCGCTGCTCACCGTCATGCTCACCGACGATGTAGTGGCTGCCGGAAAGAACGCGTCGGCCATAGTGCGCTCGGCTGCCAAAGCCATCAAAGGCGGCGGTGGCGGACAGCCCGGATTCGCCCAGGCCGGTGGAAAAGACAAGGATGGTCTTGAGGAGGCATTCAACACCATAATCAGCGAACTCAAGGCATGAGACTGTCCCACATAGGAATTGAGGCCAACGACATCGAACGGCTGCGCTACTGGTATATGCGCTATTTCGCCATGTCGTCGTCGGAACTCTACAGCGACCCCGACCGCGGTCTGCAGTGCTATTTCCTGCACTCGTCGGACCCGGCCGCGGCCGCCCTGGAAATAATGCACTACAGTTCGGGTCAGACCTCAGCTCCCACCACCGGTCACATTGCCATAAGCACCGGTTCCCGTCAAGGCGTGGACTTTCTGATAGAGCTGCTCCGGACCGACGGCAACACCATAGCCAAGGAGCCTTTTACGGCTGTCAACGGCTGCTATCTGGGCATTGTGCTTGACCCTGAAGGAAACCGAGTGGAAATCACCGAATAATTTTTCTAAAAATATGCGAACAGCTCTCCTTGCCATAGCCATATCTGGCGCTTTCACCGCCCTCGGCGCAGGTCCGCTCGATGAAGCGGCCAAGGCCATTAGCCAGTACCGGCTCGACGAGGCATCAGATATTCTCGACAACTGGGAAACCAAGGCCAACCGCACGAAGAAAACCCGTCTGACCGCCGATCAGAACGAGGCGCTCGAAGACATGCGGAGCCGGATTATGACCATGCGCAACATGCTCGACAGAGTCGAACAGATCGAAGTCATCGACTCCATGACCGTAGACGCCGACGACTTCTTCCTCAACTATCGGCTTGCCCCGGAAGCCGGACGCCTGACCAAAGGCACCGGTCGCGACTCCGACGGAGCCACAGTGGCCTTCACTCCGGAATGCGGTCGTGAGATTTTCTGGGCCGCTCCCGATGAAACCGGCACAAGCCGCCTGATGGGTGCATCCATTCTCGACGACGGCACCATTGAAGGCGTGGGCGAACTCGACGACGGTCTGAGCCTCGGTGGCAACGCCTCTTTTCCGTTCATGATGGCCGACGGCATATCGCTCTACTACGCCTCAGACGGCGAAGGCTCCATCGGAGGTTACGACATATTTCTGTCGCGCCGCAACGATGAAGGCGGCTTCACCCTGCCTCAGAACATAGGCATGCCGTACAATTCGCCCTACAACGACTATATGCTGGCCATCGACGAGACCACCGGACTCGGTTGGTGGGCTACCGACCGCAATGCGCCCGAAGGCAAAGTCAACATATATATATATGTGCCTTCCGAGGTGCGGGTCAATTATCCCGCCGACCACGAGAATCTCACCGACCTGGCATTGCTGACCGACATCGGCGCGACACTGAATCCGGACCACGATTACTCGCAACGACTCGAAGCGATGCGGGCTCTCGACAATTCCACGAACAGCCGGAAACAGCAGTCGGAACTCTTCCGCCTCTCTGTCGGAGGCCGAATCTACACCGGACTGAAAGACTTCCGCAGCGCCGACGCACGGCATGCCATGACCGAGGTGATAGCACGTAAGCGCGAACTCGACGAACTCGACAGCCGGCTCGCATCGATGCGGGCAAGCTATGCCGCCGGTGCCCGCGACCTCGCATCGGAAATTCTCACTCTCGAACGTAGGCGCTCTGCCCTGAACTCCGAAATCCGGCGCGCCACCAACTCGGTGATCAGCGCCGAACTCCGACAATAACCAACCCCTCATTCCTCACTGTTATGGAAACAACTGTAATCCTTATTATCATCGCGGCAGTCGTATTGCTGCTCGTTTTCTTCTACTACTGCCCGTTCTTCCTCTGGATTTCAGCCAGAGTCAGTGGCGTAAGAATCTCGCTGATACAGCTTGTGCTGATGCGCATCCGTCAGGTTCCGGCATCGGTAATTGTGCGTGCCTTGATTGAAGCACACAAAGCCGGACTCCAGGACGTGACCCGCGATGACCTCGAAGCACACTATCTTGCCGGTGGCAACGTGGAGAAAGTGGTCCACGCCCTTGTGTCGGCATCCAAGGCCAATATACCTCTGACTCTGAAAATGGCCACTGCAATTGACCTCGCCGGCCGCGATGTGTTCCAGGCCGTGCAGATGAGCGTCAACCCCAAGGTCATCGACACCCCGCCCGTGACCGCTGTGGCTAAAGACGGCATCCAGCTGATAGCCAAGGCCCGTGTCACCGTGCGCGCAAACATCCATCAGCTCGTCGGCGGTGCAGGCGAAGACACCGTCCTGGCCCGTGTCGGAGAAGGCATTGTATCGAGCATCGGCTCCTCGGAGTCGCACAAGCAGGTGCTCGAAAACCCCGACTCCATCTCACGCCTCGTGCTCAAGAAAGGTCTCGACTCCGGCACCGCCTTCGAAATTCTGTCGATCGACATCGCCGACATAGACATAGGCAAGAACATCGGAGCAGCTCTGCAGATCGACCAGGCCCAGGCCGACAAGAACATAGCCCAGGCCAAAGCCGAGGAACGCCGCGCTATGGCCATAGCCCTCGAACAGGAAATGAAAGCCAAGGCCCAGGAGGCACGCGCCAAGGTAATCGAGGCCGAGGCCGAACTTCCCCGTGCCATGGCCAAAGCCTTTACCGACGGAAATCTTGGCGTAATGGACTATTATCGTCTGAAAAACATGGAGGCGGACACCAACATGCGCGAGTCGCTCGGACGTCCGGCCGACTCTGCGGCTCAAATCAAGAAATAATGTCAATAGACTTTCGTAGTATACACTCTCAGACAAGGCTATATAATTTCCACAGCCATACACAATACTGCGACGGGCGCGCTTCGGTAGCAGACTTCGCCGCCGAAGCCGCCGCCTGCGGTTTTCTGCATTACGGCTTCTCGCCCCACTCCCCGGTGCCGGTGGCTTCGGGCTGCAACATGTCTATGGCCGATGTCGATGCCTATATGGCCGATGTCGATGATGCCCGGCACCGCTACGACGGACAACTGCAATTCCATACCGGCATGGAAATAGACTATCTCGGCCCGATGTGGGGTCCCGCCAATTCATATTTCCGTGACCTGGGACTCGACTACGCCATCGGCTCGGTACATTTCATCCCGGCCAAGGACGGCACTCTCGTCGACATAGACGGAAGCTTCGAGCGCTTTAGCGCCAACATGTCGAAATACTTCGACAACGACATCCGCTATGTGGTGGACTCTTATTTCAGCCGCTCCCTCGACATGATTGCTGCAGGAGGCTTCGACGTCATAGGACATTTCGACAAAGTGGCGCACAATGCCTCGTGCTGGCAGGCCGACATTGAAGAGCAGCACTGGTATGCCGACTGGATCGACCGCATGCTCGATGCCATAATATCTTCCGGAATCATAGTGGAAATCAACACTAAAAGCTACGCCCGCTTCAACCGGCTCTTCCCTGCCCTGCGGCATCTGCCGCGCATCGTCGAAGCCGGTATTCCTCTGATTGTAAACTCCGACGCCCACGAGCCGAAACTTATCAACGCCTCGCGTGAATATGTATTCGGCCTGCTCGACGGCATTGCCGCCGCACGCCCGCACCAACAGAATCCATCGTGAAACAGAAATTAGAACTTCTCGCACCGGCCCGCGACGCAGCCACTGCCGTCGAGGCCATCCGCCACGGTGCCGACGCGGTATATATAGGTGCCGAGTCGTTCGGCGCCAGAGCCGCAGCCGGAAACAGCGTCGACGACATTGCCTCCCTCTGCGACTTCGCCCACAGATTCGGAGTCAGAATATACGTCACTGTCAACACCATAATCTATGACAGCGAGACCGCTGCCGTGGAAAAGCTCATCGCCCGGCTCTATTCCGCAGGAGTCGACGCGCTTATCGTACAGGACATGGGACTGCTGCGGATGAAGCTCCCTCCGATAGCCCTGCATGCGAGCACCCAGTGCGATACACGCTCGGCGGACAAAGCGGCCTTTCTTGAGAAAGCCGGCTTCTCGCAGCTGGTACTCGCCCGCGAACTTTCGCTCGATGAAATCGCTGCCATCCGCAAGGCCACGACTGTGCCGCTGGAGGTATTCGTCCACGGCGCACTCTGTGTGAGCTACAGCGGCGACTGTCATGCCGGAGCACTCACCATGGGACGCAGCGCCAACCGGGGCGAATGTCCTCAGATATGCCGCCTGCGATATTCACTCAGCGACCAGAACGGCAAAGCCTTAGGTGAAGGTCACTGGCTCAGTCTGCGCGACATGAACCGCATGGATTATCTGGCCGCTCTCGCCGAGGCCGGAGCTTCGTCGTTTAAAATCGAAGGCCGCCTGAAAGACAGTGGCTATGTCAAGAATGTAGTCGCAGCCTACAGCCGTGCGCTCGATGCCCTCGTCGCCTCGGCTCCCGACCGCTGGGAGCGGGCATCGCACGGACGCGTCGAGCTTTCGTTCACGCCCGATGTGGAGAAAGCATTCAACCGTGGTTTCACCCCTTATTTCATCAACGGCACACCGGCAGCTGGCAAAGCAGCGGCAATGGCGGCAAGCGCAAGTCCGAAATTCATAGGCAAAAACATAGGCAAAGCCCTTGCCGTAAAAGGCCGGATGATCAAAATCTCATCCGGGACTAAAGTCAACAACGGCGACGGCATAGGCTGGTTCGGCGCCGATGGCCGTCTGTGCGGCGCCCGGGTCAACCGCGCCGACGGAAACACCATATTCCTTGCCGAGACTCCGCAGGGTCTCAATCCGGGAACCATACTCTACCGCAACAGCGACAAAGCGTGGAACGACCTTATGGCCGGATGCACCGCCAGCCGCTTTATCGAGGTGGATTTCACCCTGCGCCCCTGCCCCGACAGACGAGTGGCTCTCGATGCCGACGACTGCCGGGGAAACTCCGTGACCGCTACTATCTCCGCCGAACTGCAGGCAGCCCGCAGCAGCCAGACCGACAAACGCCGCGACACCCTTTCGCGTCTCGGCGACAGCATATACCGCGCGGCTAAAATCGATGACCACCTCGGCGACTCCTTCATGCCTGCCTCAGCCCTTACAGAACTCCGGCGTCAGGCCACCGCCCTGCTCGACCGCGCGCAGCATCTGCGTTTCCGACCCGATGAGCGCCGCAATGAAGACCGCTCTGCACTATATACATCCACCCGACTGAGCTACCACGACAACGTGGCCAACCGTCTGGCCGAAGACTTCTACCGCAGCCACGGGGTTGAAAGCATAGAGCCGGCGGCCGAAATCAAAAGCCCGCAGCAACAGCCCGTGGTGATGACCACCCGCTACTGCCTGCGCCGCGAACTCGGTCAGTGTATCCGCCGGGGAGCCGCACCGGGCAGCTGGCGTCTGGACGCCACCGACGGCGGAATCCGGCTCGGCGTTGACTTCGACTGCGCCCGCTGCGGCATGACAATACGGTTATATTCACCGATTTTCACAAAAAAACTGTAAAAACATTTGGCCGTTCCGAAAAAAATGCCTAACTTGCGGCCAATTTTGAAACACGCACCATAGTTTCATCTATACCACACAGATTATCATACTTAAAAAATCAAATACTTACTTAAATCAATCATTCAATGAAAAAATTTTACTTCCTGCTCATTGCTATGATGGCAGGTTTCGTTGCCAATGCAGCTGACTACTATCTGATAGGCGGCTTCAACAATTGGACTACTGCCGACAAAAGTGCAAAATTCACCGAAACAGCCACAGCTGGCGTATACACTCTTGATTATGCCGGCACTCTCTCTTCCGGTTTCAAAGTAAACGATGGCACCTGGAGCAATCCCGATATCAACTTCGGCAGCAACGGCAGCAACTTGACTGTAGGCACTCCCTACAAATACGCCATCGGCGGCACCACAGGCAACATCAACATGGACATGGAAGTCACCAACCCCACCGTAACCCTCAATGTCAACGAAGGTACTATCCTCGTGGAAGGTAAGGCTTCCGTAGCCGAATACATCTACGGTATCCACGGCGAAATCTTCGGTGATCCCAAGTGGTCTACCGAGAACTTCACCGAAGTGAACGGCAAATGGGTAATGACCGACAAGACTGTCGTTGCCGGCAGCTTCGGCATCAAGATGATGAACAAGAGCACCGGTGCACAGACCGACTGGATCAGCTCCGCCGGTGATGCAGAAGTGACTGTCAACACTCCTATGCCCTGCATGGTTGAAGGCACCAACTGGACTATCGAAGCCGGTACTTACACCTTCACATTCGACCCCGCCGCAATGACCCTCACCGTAAGCGGTGAAGGCGGCGGCGAAGAACCCAAGCCCGTAGACCCCTACACTTACGCTCTCCACGGACAGATTTTCAGCGGTGAATGGGAATCAATGAACCTCACCGACGAAAACGGCGTATGGTCATGGACCGGCAAACTCGTTCCCGGCGATTTCGGCATCAAGATTGTTGAAAACGGCGAACAGGTAGGCTGGCTGGCTTCTGACGGTGTAGCTGAAATCAACGCTGCCGGCACTTATGCTGTAGGCGAAGGCGTGAACTTCACCAGCACTCTCAGCGGCAACTATACTGTAAGCTTCGATCCCGCCAAGCTCACCATCACCTTCACTGAATATCAGGGTGAAATCGAAGAAGTTATCGCCTATGTGCTCCGCGGTAATGTCGTAAACGGCGAATGGAACGACTACGCCATGACCGAAGAAAACGGCAACTGGACTGTAACTCTCACACTTGCAGGAGAAGGCGAATTCGGCATCAAGAAGACCACCAACGGTGCTCAGAGCGGCTGGTTTGCAGCTCCCGAAGCCACTACAATCGAAGCTACAGGCACTTATCAGGCAGCCGGTATCGGTGGCACAAACTGGGTATGCACTCTCGCAGGCGATTATACCTTCACCTTCAATCCCGAAACAGAAATTCTCACCGTGACCACAGCTCTCGGCGGTGTATCTGAAATCGCTGCTGAAAACGCTCCCGCTGAATACTTCAATCTTCAGGGCGTACGCGTAGAGAACCCCACAAGCGGCCTCTACATCGTCCGTCAGGGCAACAAGGTTAGCAAAGTAATCCTCTAATCGGCAGTCTCACGACAACAAGCATACGAAGGCCGCGCGAATCCGCGCGGCCTTTTTTATGTACAAAATTCGTCTGTCATAGCCTCCAATATGGTAAAATTCACTAACTTTGCAAAAAAATTCACTTAGCTATGTCAAAACCCCGTATTCTCGTTACCGGTGGCACCGGATATATAGGCAGCCACACTACAGTCGAACTTATCAACGCCGGATATGACGTTGTAATCTTCGACAATCTCAGCAACTCAAACATAGAAGTACTCGACGGCATCGAAGCCATCACCGGCGTACGCCCCGCTTTCATCAAAGGCGATGTCAACGACATTGCCACCCTCGACTGCCTCTTCCAGGCATATCCGGGCATCGAAGGCATAATCAACTTCGCAGCGTCGAAGGCCGTAGGCGAATCGGTACAGAAACCCCTGCTTTACTACCGCAACAACCTCAACTCGCTGATGAACCTGCTTGAAATGGTTGAGAAGTACCAGGTCAAAGGCTTTGTGTTCTCCTCAAGCTGCACCGTATACGGCGAGCCCGACGTCAATCCCGTAACCGAGGAGTCGCCTATCAAACCCGCTACCTCGCCTTACGGCAACACCAAACAGATCAGCGAGGAAATCATCACCGACTTCATACACTCCGGCGCCAACTTCCACGCCATCATACTGCGCTACTTCAATCCTGTAGGCGCACATCCCTCGGCTCTCATCGGCGAACTCCCCATCGGCGTGCCGCAGAACCTCATACCCTACCTCACTCAGACTGCCATAGGCATTCGCAAGGAACTCAGCGTGTTCGGCGACGACTACGACACCCCGGACGGAAGCTGTATCCGCGACTTCATCAATGTAGTCGACCTGGCGAAAGCACACGTCATTGCCGTGAAACGCATGATTGAAGGCAAAAGCGCCGACAAAATCGAAATCTTCAACCTCGGCACCGGCAACGGTGTTTCGGTCCTCGAACTTATCAACACCTTTGAATCGGCAACCGGAGTAAAGGTTCCGCACCGCATCACCGGACGCCGCGAAGGCGACATCGAAAAGGTCTGGGCAAATCCAGAAAGAGCCAACAAAGTACTCGGATGGACTGCCGAAACCCCTCTGGCCGACACCATGCGCAACGCCTGGAAATGGCAGCAACACCTCGCTGAAAAGAAATAAGCAGCGCACCGAAGGTCATGAACGAAATGCAGACTGTGAAGCGGCACTTCTTCGCCATGCGCAACGGTATTATAGCCGACACATTGCGACGCGCCGGTTCGCCCTACCATATCATATTCGGTCTGAATCTGCCCCAACTCTCCGACATTGCAGCCATGACTCCACACACGGTGGAGCTGGCCGATGCCCTGCATGCCAACGCATCGACCCGCTGCAGCCGACTTATGGCCCCGATGCTTCATCCGGCCGAGGACATGACTGCCGAAAAAGCCGGACAGTGGATTGATGATGTGCTCTGCGCCGAAGAAGCCGACATTCTCTGCCACCGCCTGCTGCGCCGTCTGCCATTCGCTCCGGAGCTGGTGGCCGAACTCCCCGACTGCTGCGGCAAATGGCAGGTCTACACCCGCTTGCGTCTGCTGGCCAATCTCCGCGCCATAGGCCGCGAATGTCCTGACGTGGATATTTCTCCATACCTCTCCGACCCGCATCCGGAAATCGCATCGCTCGCCCGGATGCTCTCAGAATAAGCGTCTCTAAACAGCGCCGCCCTGACTTCAACAAATGAGTCAGGGCGGCGCTGTTCAGAGGTGGTTTGTTCGTTTATTCGGCTTTCTTGCTGAGCTTGTCGCCGAGCCAGAGACCGCCCAATATCAAGGCTATGCCGAGATAGCCGATCAAGGTGACATGTTCGTTGATTACTATCGCAGAGATTATCATGGTGATAATCGGCTGCAGATACATATAGTTGTTGGCTTTCACCGCACCCATGCGCTCCACAGTCCGGGCCCATATCACATAGGCGAGCATCGATGCACCCACTCCAAGGAAAAGCAGATTGCCGATAACCTCGGGCTTCGCCAGCGTGGCCCACAGATTGTCGCTCGTCGGCTGGAAAAATGCAAAAGGCAAGGCTGTGAGCACTCCATAGAAGAATGTCTTGCGGGTGATGAACCAGATATCGTAAGTGGCATTGAGCCGACGGAGAACAAGACTGTATACCGACCAGCTTATCGCAGCCAGCAGCGACAGGATGTCGCCGAATGGACGCACTTCAAGATTCGTACTGCTGTTGAATATCACACAGCCCACACCGAGGAAAGCCACCAGCGAACCGACAATGGCTCCACGGCCCGGGCGCTCCGACTTGTATATCATACCGGCAAGCATGGCTGTGAAAAGCGGCGAAGTGGCGGTGAGGAGCGCCACATTGGTGGTGAGCGTGTATTCCAGCGCGGTATTCTCGGCAAGGAAATAGATGCTGCCCGCACAGAGACCGCAAGTGGCGAACAACAGCTCATCGCGCACACTCCGTGCCCAGAGCCGTGCGTGGCTTATGGCAAACACCAGCAGGTAGGCAAGCACAAAGCGGAGAATATAAATTTCCGAGGGACTGAGTCTGTTTTCAAGCAATACTTTGGTGGACACAAAGGAGGCACCCCATATCGACACCGTGAGCACAGCGCCTAAATGACCTAATATCAAACTCTTGCGGCTATGAGCAGTTGACTTAACGGATTTCATATAGATTTCAGGTATAGTATTTGATTACAAATTTACCAAAAAAATGTTATCACATCCAACTAATACCGCAACTTTTTTGTAATTTTGTAGACGGAGCGCAGCGGCAAAGCTGCATCCAGAGCCTTCTGCACATCGGCTCAAGCCCCAAGGCAAACTGCTATATGTCAATGCCGTACCACCGTCTAATCATCATCTAACAAGCAACAATTAACGTTAAACTATTATGAAACTTTTCAAAATCGCATGCCTGGCACTCATCGCAGGCAGCCTTATGATAGGAGAAACCTCCTGCAGCTCTATGACAAACACCGGTAAAGGCGCTCTCATCGGCGGCGGCGGCGGCGCAGGCGTAGGTGCCGGCGTAGGCGCTCTAATCGGCGGCGGCAAAGGCGCAGGCATCGGCGCTGCTATCGGTGCGGCCGTTGGCGCAGGCGCAGGCGCTCTCATCGGCAACAAGATGGACAAGCAG